>CALMSQ010000080.1:0-5025 GCA_937872345.1 uncultured Burkholderiales bacterium
AGCGTCGACGGCGTGCCGATCGACGCGTTCATCTTCGGGGGCCGGCGCTCGACGACGGTGCCGCTGGTCACCGAGGCGCGCGACTGGGTCGAGGGCGTCTACATGGCGGCGACGATGGGCTCGGAGACCACCGCGGCCGCTGCCGGCCAGCAGGGCGTCGTGCGGCGCGACCCGTTCGCGATGCTGCCGTTCTGCGGCTACAACATGGCCGACTACTTCGCGCACTGGCTCGACCTCGGCCACCGGCTGCAGGCCGGCGGCGCGAAGCTTCCGAAGATCTACTGCGTGAACTGGTTCCGCACCGACGAGAACGGCAAGTTCGTCTGGCCGGGCTTCGGCGAGAACATGCGCGTCCTCAAGTGGATGATCGACCGGATCGAAGGCCGCGCGGGCGGCATCGAGCACGTGTTCGGCACGACGCCGCGCTACCAGGACCTGAACTGGAACGGCCTCGAGTTCAGCGCCGGCGACTACGCGAAGATCACGTCGATCGATCGCGCCACGTGGGAGAAGGAGTTCGCGTTGCACGCCGAGTTGTTCGACAAGCTGGCCGCGCGGCTGCCGAAGGCGCTGAAGCTCGCGAAGGCCGAACTCGAGAAGCGGCTGGCGGCCTGAGGGCCGGCGGCCGCGTCATCGGCGCGTCATCGACGCCTCAGGTAGTGGCGCTCGTCGAAGAGCCGCACGCTGCCTGGGGCGAAGACGACCAGCAGCGTCGTCAGCATGCCCTCGAGCCAGGCCTCGCCGCTGGCGAGCAGCAGCGCGTACGGAAGCATCATCGCCCAGTAGTCGGTGAGCGCTTGCGTGCGTAGCGGAGGGCCCGAGGCGCCGGCCAGTGCCCACGCGCCGAGCCCGGCGGCCGCCAGCAGCGGCAGCGCGTAGGCCGCGAACAGCCCCAGGAACCCGGCGCCCAGCAGGAACACGAACAGGTTCGGCGGCAGCCAGCGCCGCAGCCCGCGCGTGATCAGCCAGATCAGCCAGGCGGGGCCTACGCCCAGCACCAGCAGCGGCAGCGCCTGGTCGGCGACCGGCAGGTCGAACTGCAGCGCGCGCGCGACGGCGATCAGCGACATCGACAGCACGGCTCGCGGATAGCCGAGCAGCAGCGCCAGCCAGGCCGAACCGATGTACTGCAGCGACAGGCCGCCCGGCATCGTGACCGTCATCTGCCTGGCGACGAAGATGCCGGCGGTAGCGAGCGCCCACATTGCATGCTCGCGGGTTGGGGCCGCCCAGTCGGCGCGGCGGGCGGCGTCGAGGACGAGCGCCGCCGCGAGCACGATCGCCAGCCAGGCGACGCCCGCTGGCAGGCCTTCCACGGGCATGTGAGCGCCTGCTTCCCTAGAGGCCGCGGGGCGCGGCGGCGCTGAGGGCGTCGGCTTCGCGGATCGCCGCGAGCAGGCTGTGCGCGCTGGCGAGCCCGCGACCGTCTGGGCCGGGCCGGCCGGCGATGTCGAAGGCCGTGCCGTGGTCGGGGCTCGTGCGCACGAACGGCAGGCCCAGCGTGACGTTGACCCCGTCGTCGATCCCCAGGTACTTCACCGGGATCAGGCCCTGGTCGTGGTACATCGCGACCACGACGTCGAAGTCGCGCAGCCCGCGAGCCCGCATGAACACGGTGTCCGGCGGGAAGGGACCGCTCGCTTCGATTCCCCGGGCGCGCGCCGCGGCGACGGCGGGCGCGATCGTGTCGATCTCCTCGCGGCCGAACATGCCGGCCTCGCCCGCATGTGGATTGAGGCCCGCCACCGCGATCCGCGGGCGCCCGATCCCGGCGCGCCGAAGTGCAGTGTCAGTGATCACTATCGTCTGAAGCACGTTGTCGAGCGTGACCTTGCCGAGCGCGTCGCGCAGCGACAGGTGGATCGAGACCAGCACCGTGCGCAGCTCGGGGTTGGCCAGCATCATCCGCACGTCGACGCCGCCGGCGAGTTCGGCCAGCAACTCGGTGTGGCCGGGGAAGTCGTGTCCGGCCGCGTGCATCGCCTCCTTGGCGATCGGGGCGGTGACGATCGCGCGCACCTCGCCGCGCAGCGCCAGGTGCGCGGCGTGGACGATGAAGCGCCAGGCGGCGTCGCCGGCGCGCGCGTCGACGCGGCCGATGGGCAGGTCGTCACCGAGCTCGACGATCGAATCGACCTGCGCCGGCATCGGCAGCCCGAGGCGCGCGGCTTCGCGCCGCAACAGGCCAGCGTCGCCGATCACCCTCAGCGGCAGCGCGAGCGAGGGGTCGGCGCAGGCCTTGAGCACGATCTCCGGGCCGATCCCGCAGGGGTCGCCGAGCGTGACCGCGATCGGTCGCGGATCGCGGGCTGCGGCTTCGGTGCCGTGTGCGGCACGGTGAGGCAAGTGGGCGGCCATGGGGTCTCGTGCGCTGTCGCGGTCGCGCCCGATGGCGACCGATACCGATTCTAGTGCTCCGCCGCGCAGGCGCCTCGCCTTCGGCACGGCGCTACGGGCGATCCGTCCCGGACTCGCGGGACCTCAGGCCCCCAGGCGCTGCGACACGCGTGCGGCCAGCTCGCGGATCGCCGCCACCACTTCGTCGCGGCGCCGCGCGCTGGTGGAGGCCTTGATCAGGCTGACCGCGACGGCGGCCACCGCTTCGCTGCGGCCGGCGGCGAACACCGGCGCGCCGAAGCAGTGCATGCCCTCGGCGGTCTCCTCGTCATCGACCGCGTGGCCCTGCGCGCGGAACTGCTCGAGCTGCCGCAGCAGCGATGCGACGCTGCCGACGCTGTGCCGCGTGAGCCGAGGCAGCGGGCGGCCGCCGAGCAGCTCGCGGACGCGCGCCGGCGGCAGCGTGGCCAGCAGCGCCTTGCCCGACGACGTGCAGCTCGCCGGGAACCGGCCGCCGACGCGGAAGTTCACCGCCAGCGCGCGCGTGCCCGGCCGGCACGCGAGGTAGAGGACCTCGGCGCCGTCGAGCACCGCGAGCATGATCGCCTCCTCGCGCAGCGCCGGGAGCTGCTCGGCGACCGCGTCGAAGGCGTCGACCACCCCCGATTGCCGGCCGAACGCGCCGGCCCACTGCACCGGTTTCGCGCCGAGTGCGTAGTCGCCGCGCTCGCTGCGCGTGGCCAGCCCCAGCGCGACCAGCGTGTGCAGCAGCCCGTGCAGGCTGCTCTTGGGCATGTCGAGCGCCTTCGACAGGTCGGCCAGCGGTTGCGGCCTGCGCAGCCCGGCGAGATGATCGAGCAGCCGCACCGCCCGCTCGACCGCCGGCACCAGTGCGGGCGCCGCCTCGCGCGCGGCGGCGGGCGGCTTCGTTGCTTGCGGCGATCGGGTTGACATTGCTGCGTCGTGGGCTACACTCGTGTTCTTCGCGCTGAACAATCGTTCAGCGGGCTGAACAAACCGATTGTCCATCAGACATGCAGGAGGCGCAAGTGGGCAGCTTCGAGACGACCCTGGCCGAGGGAGCCGATCCGGCCGCCGTCGACGCCGAACCGACCGAGATCGGACACTGGATCGGCGGGCAGGGGGCCGCGCCGTCTGCCGCAGCCCGCCACTCGCCGGTGTTCAACCCCGCCACGGGGGCCGTGAGCGGCCAGGTGGCGCTGGCCTCGGCGAGCGAGGTCGACGCCGCGGTGAGCGCCGCGGCGAAGGCGTTCCCGGGCTGGGCGGCGACGTCGCCGCTGCGCCGCGCGCGCGTGATGTTCCGCTTCCGCGAACTGGTCGAGCAGCACGCCGACGAACTGGCCGCGTGCATCGTCGCCGAGCACGGCAAGGTGTTCAGCGACGCAATGGGCGAGGTCACGCGCGGGCTGGAAGTGGTCGAGTTCGCCTGCGGCATCCCGCAACTGCTGAAGGGCGAGTTCAGCGAGCAGGTCGGCACCGGGATCGACATGTACTCGATCCGCCAGCCGCTCGGCGTGTGCGTCGGCATCACGCCGTTCAACTTCCCGGTGATGGTGCCGATGTGGATGTTCCCGGTCGCGCTGGCCTGCGGCAACAGCTTCGTGCTCAAGCCCTCGGAGCGCGACCCTTCCGCGTCGCTGCTGATCGCGCGGCTGCTGCGCGAGGCGGGCCTGCCCGACGGCGTGTTCAACGTCGTGCAGGGCGACAAGGTCGCGGTCGACGCGCTGCTCACGCATCCGTCGGTCGCGGCGGTCAGCTTCGTCGGCTCCACGCCGATCGCGAAGTACATCCACGAGACCGCGTCGCGCCACGGCAAGCGGGTGCAGGCGCTGGGCGGTGCGAAGAACCACATGGTGGTGATGCCCGACGCGGACCTCGACCAGGCGGTCGACGCGCTGATCGGCGCCGCCTATGGCTCGGCCGGCGAACGCTGCATGGCGATCTCGGTGGCCGTCGCGGTCGGCGACATCGCCGACCGGCTCGTCGCGCGGCTCGCCGAGCGCGTGCCGAAGATCCGCGTCACGCAGGGCATGGACCGCACGGCCGAGATGGGCCCGCTGGTCACGCGCGCGCACCTGGACAAGGTGCGCGGCTACGTCGACAGCGGGGTGGCCGAGGGCGCGAAGCTGGTCGTCGACGGCCGCGGCCTGAAGGTCGAAGGCCACGAGCAGGGGTTCTTCCTGGGCGGCTGCCTGTTCGACGACGTGAAGCCGGGCATGCGGATCTACAGCGAGGAGATCTTCGGGCCGGTGCTGTCGATCGTGCGCGCCGACTCGTTCGAGACCGCGCTTCGGCTGGTCAACGAGCACGAGTACGGCAACGGCTGCGCGATCTTCACGCGCGACGGCGACGCGGCGCGTGAGTTTGCCAACCGCGTGCAGGTCGGCATGGTCGGCGTGAACGTGCCGATCCCGGTGCCGATGGCGTTTCACTCGTTCGGCGGCTGGAAGTCGTCGCTGTTCGGCGACCACCACATGCACGGGCCCGAGGGGGTGCGGTTCTACACGCGGCTGAAGGCGGTGACGCAGCGGTGGCCGGCGGGCATCCGGGCCGGGGCCGAGTTCGTGATGCCCACGATGAAGTGAGCTCCGCGAGCGTGCGAGGGGCGGGGCGGGCAAGGGCGCGGGCGGGCAGGCGGCGTGGCGGGCGGCGGGCAGCGAGCGGGAC
>CALMSQ010000081.1:0-5026 GCA_937872345.1 uncultured Burkholderiales bacterium
TCCCTCCACCCCGACGACCACAACATACAAGCATCGCAGGGCACCCCCGCGAAGCGGGGGCAAGCACCCGGCGCGCCAACGGCCGACGGCCCGCGCCTTTGCCAGCGCGAACCGACGCACGCGACCGGTCGAGGCGGCCGGCGTCCTGCGCGTTCTACTGCACGGCGGACACGTCGACCGGGCAGCCGGTCTTCGCGACGACCTCTTCCTTCGTGACGCCGGGCGCGAGTTCGCGCAGCTTCAGGCCCTTGGGCGTCACGTCGAGCACACCGAGGTCGGTGATGATCAGGTCGACGACGCCGACGCCGGTGAGCGGCAGCGTGCAGGCCGGGAGGATCTTCTGCTCCTCGCTGCCGTCCTTCTTCTTCGCGGTGTGCTCCATCAGCACGATCACGCGACCCACGCCGGCGACGAGGTCCATCGCGCCGCCCATCCCCTTGACCATCTTGCCGGGGATCATCCAGTTGGCGAGGTCGCCTTTCTCGCTGACCTGCATCGCGCCGAGGATCGCGAGGTTGATCTTGCCGCCTCGGATCATCGCGAACGAGTCGGCCGACGAGAAGATCGACGAGCCGGGCAGCGTCGTCACCGTCTGCTTGCCGGCGTTGATGAGGTCGGCGTCGACTTCGTCCTCGGTGGGGAAGGGGCCGATGCCGAGCAGGCCGTTCTCGGACTGCAGCCACACCTCCATGTCGGCCGGCACGTGGTTGGCCACCAGCGTCGGCAGGCCGATGCCGAGGTTCACGTAAAAGCCGTCGCGCAGCTCGCGTGCCGCGCGCGCGGCCATCTGGTCACGGGTCCAGGGCATGTCTGTTCTCCTTATCGCGCCGGCCGCGTCGTGCGCTGCTCGATGCGCTTCTCGGGCGTCGGGTTGTGCACGATCCGGTGCGCGTAGATGCCCGGCAGGTGGATCTGGTCGGGGTCGATCTCGCCGGTGGGCACGATGACCTCGACCTCGACGACCGTGATGCGGCCGGCCATCGCGACGTTGGGGTTGAAGTTGCGCGCGGTGCGGCGGAACACCAGGTTGCCGGCGCGGTCGGCCATCCAGGCCTTGACCAGCGAGACGTCGGGCACCAGCGAGCGCTCCATCACGTAGGTCTGGCCGTCGAACTCGCGCAGTTCCTTGCCTTCGGCGACGATGGTGCCCACGCCGGTGCGCGTGAAGAAAGCGGGGATGCCCGCGCCGCCGGCGCGCAGCTTCTCGGCGAGCGTGCCCTGCGGCGTGAACTCCAGCTCGAGCTCGCCCGACAGGTACTGGCGCTCGAACTCCTTGTTCTCGCCGACGTACGAGGCGATCATCTTGCGCACCTGGCGCGTCTCGAGCAGCTGGCCCAGGCCGAAGCCGTCGACGCCCGCGTTGTTCGAGATGCAGGTCAGGTTCTTCACGCCCGAGTCGCGCAGCGCCGCGATCAGCGCCTCGGGGATGCCACACAGGCCGAAACCGCCGACCGCGATCGTCTGGCCGTCGGCGACGACGCCCGCCAGGGCGGCGGCGGCGCTCGGGTATACCTTGCTCATTGGTGTCCTCGTCTGGATCGTTCGCGCTCCGGCAGCGATTATAAGGGCCGCTACAATCGGCCGACGGCGCGGCCTCGCACGACGCGACCGGTTCCGCAACCCGATGCAGGCTTCGCGACCCCGACCCACGATGACCGATCCGCACGCGGCGCGAGCCGCCCAGGCCCATCCGGCGCACGCCTGCGACGAACACGGACCGTCGGCGCAGGCCTGCGACGGACACGGGAATCCGGCGCATGGCCACGACGATCACGGGCACCCGCACCACCGAGTTCACGCGCCGTCGTCCTCGCTCGGCTGGTCCGTGCTGATCGTGCTCGGGTTCGGGGTGCTCGAGATCGTGGTCGGCGTGGTCAGCGGGTCGCTGGCGCTCGCCTCGGACGGCGTTCACATGCTCACCGACGCAGCGGCGCTCGGGCTGGCGTGGGGCGCGCAGTGGTTCTCGCGGCGCAAGCCGGGGCCGCAGATGAGCTTCGGCTACGGCCGCATCGAGCCGCTGGCGGCGCTGGTCAACGGGCTGTTCTACCTCGGCGTGCTCGGCTTCATCGTCCACGAGGCGATCGGGCGCATGCGCGCGCCGCCGCCGATCGACCCGACGGTGGCGCTGCCGGTCGCGGTGGTCGGCCTGCTGGTCAACGCCGCGGTATGGCGGCTGCTGCACGGCGATCGCCACGAGCTGAACACGCGCGGCGCGCTGCTGCACGTGATCGGCGATTTCGCCGGCTCGCTGATCGCGATCGTTGCGCTGGCCACGGTCTGGATGAGCGGCTGGACCCTGGTCGACCCGATCCTGTCGCTGGCGATTTCGGCGCTGCTGCTGGTCTCGACGGTGCGCCTGCTGCGCGAGAGCGGCCGCGTGCTGATGAACGCGGCGCCCGACGGCGTCGACCCGGCAGCCGTCGAGGCGTCGCTGCGCAGCCCGGAGGGCGTCGATTCGGTGCATGATCTGCACCTGTGGTCGCTCGGGGACGGGCGCCCGGCACTGGCCGCGCACCTGGCGATCGACGACATCGCGCACTGGCCGCGCATCCTCGACGAGCTGAGGCGGACGATGGACGAGCGACACGGGATCCGGCACCTGACCCTGCAACCCGAGGCGGCCCTCGACGCGGCGCTCGAGCGGCTGCGCGAGGTCGAGGCCGAGCGCGACCTGCAGCGCGACATGGCGCTGCGCTTCGAGCGCGAGCTCGAGGCGCAGCGGCGCGAGCTGAGCGGCGCGGTGCAGCGCGAACTCGGCGAGCAGCTCGCGGGGCTGCGCTCGATGGCCGAGACGCTCGAGGCGCGGCTCGCGCCGCGCGAACCCTCGCTGTCGGAGCTGGCGCGCCTGATTCGCCGCAGCGCCGAGTCGATGGCGTCGTCGATCCGCGCGCTGGTGGCACGGGTGCGCAGCGACGAGATGCAGGGCGAGTCGTTGCCCGACGGCCTTCGCGCGCTGGTGGCCGACTGGCGGTTGCGCCATCCGGGCGTGCGGATCGAGCTGCTGCTCGAGCCGGCCGACGACCGCCGCTTCGGCCTGGGTGCGCCCGGCGTCGAGGCGCTCGCTTGGCGGATCGCCGACCTCGCGCTGGAGCGGGCGCTGCGCGATGGCGACGCGGACATCGTGATCGTGTCGGCGATCCGCGAGGACGACGAACTGAGGCTGCAGGTCAGCGACGATGGCCGGCCCTGGTCGGCGGCCGGGGACCGCGGGCCGGCGCGCGAGGCGTTCGAGGAGCTCGCCGAGCGCGCGGCCGCATGCGGCGGGGGTTGCGCGATCGCCCCCGGCGAGGCCGGCGGCGCGGAGGTCCGCGCCCGGCTGCCGTGGCCCGGCCCGGGTGCGCAGCGCGGCGGCGAACAGGCCGTCGATTAGCCAGCAGGAAAGGGCAGCAGGAAAGGGCAGCAGCAAAGGCGTTCGAACGGGCTGCACAATGCGCTGGAGAACGGCCGCTTCGCCTATATAATCGCGGTTTACCGGCCGAGCCTCATGACCAAATTCGTCTTCGTCACCGGTGGCGTGGTGTCCTCGCTGGGCAAGGGGATCGCCGCCGCGTCGATCGCCGCGCTGCTCGAGTCGCGCGGCATCCGGGTCACCCTGCTCAAGCTCGATCCCTACATCAACGTCGACCCCGGGACGATGAGCCCGTTCCAGCACGGCGAGGTCTTCGTCACCGAGGACGGCGCTGAGACCGACCTCGACCTCGGGCACTACGAGCGCTTCGTGTCGGCGCGCATGCGCCGCACCAACAACTTCACCACCGGCCAGATCTACGAGTCGGTCATCAAAAAAGAGCGCCGCGGCGAGTACCTCGGGCGCACGGTACAGGTCATTCCGCACATCACCAACGAGATCCAGGCCTTCATCGAGCGCGGTGCCGGCGTCGGTACGCCCGACGCGGCGCAGGTCGCGATCGTCGAGATCGGCGGCACGGTGGGCGACATCGAGTCGCTGCCGTTCCTCGAGGCCGCGCGGCAGATGAGCCTGAAGCTCGGGCGGGGCAACGCGTGCTTCGTGCACCTCACGCTCGTGCCGTTCATCCCGTCGGCGGGCGAGCTCAAGACCAAGCCCACGCAGCACTCGGTACAGAAGCTGCGCGAGATCGGGATCCAGGCCGACATGCTGATGTGCCGCGCCGACCGGCGCATTCCCGACGACGAGCGCGCCAAGATCTCGCTGTTCTCCAACGTGCAGCTCGACTCGGTGATCTCGGTCTGGGACGCCACCAGCATCTACAAGATCCCGCGCATGCTGCACGAGCAGGGCGTCGATCGCACGCTGTGCGAGATCCTGCGCCTCGACACGAAGCCGGCCGATCTCAGCATCTGGGACCGACTCGTGCATTCGCTCGAGAACCCGAAGCACGAGGTACGCATCGCGATGGTCGGCAAGTACGTCGACCTCACCGAGTCGTACAAGTCGCTCAGCGAAGCGCTGGTGCACGCTGGCATCCACACCGAGAGCCGCATCCACATCGAGTACATCGACTCCGAGCGCATCGAGGCCGAGGGGCCGGCGATGCTCGCCGGCTTCGACGCGATCCTCGTCCCCGGCGGATTCGGGCGCCGGGGCGTCGAGGGCAAGATCCAGGCGATCCGCTATGCGCGCGAGAACCGCGTGCCGTATCTCGGCATCTGCCTCGGCATGCAGCTCGCGGTCATCG
Source organism: uncultured Burkholderiales bacterium (assembly GCA_937872345.1). GTDB lineage: Bacteria > Pseudomonadota > Gammaproteobacteria > Burkholderiales > Burkholderiaceae_E > Zeimonas. The sequence continues at coordinate 4,659 of CALMSQ010000081.1, forward strand.
AATTCGCGCGCGACGTCTGCGGCCTCGCGGGTGCCAACAGCACCGAGTTCGACGCGCAGACGCCGCACCCGGTCGTGGGCCTGATCACCGAGTGGCTCGACCGGGAAGGCCGCGTCGAGAAGCGCGACGCGCAGTCCGAGCTCGGCGGCACGATGCGACTGGGCGCGCAGCGCTGCCCCGTCGAGCCCGGCACGCTGGCCGCGTCGATCTACGGCGAATCGGTCAACGAGCGGCACCGCCACCGCTACGAGGTCAACAACCACTACGTGCCGAAGCTCGAGCAGGCGGGGCTGGTGGTCGCCGCGCGCACGCCTTCGGAGGGCCTGACCGAGATCGTCGAGCTGCCGCGCAGCGGGCCGATGTCGCAC
>CALMSQ010000082.1:0-5230 GCA_937872345.1 uncultured Burkholderiales bacterium
CCTGTTCGATCCGCATGACCTCGGGCGGGCCGAATTCGCGGAGCCTGACGGCGCGGGACATCGTCATCTCGGACTTCCTCTCGTGGCAGTGTCGGGCCATGATGATCGCACGCGCGGTGGAATAACCGGCCCCGGCCGCGCGTTCACCGTGCAGGGCCTGCATCCGGCGGGCCCGTCCACAGGAGAATCCCCATGGTCAGGCTGATCGCGGCTGCGGCAACCGCTGCACTTCTGGCAGGTTGCAGCACGATGGAGTCGATGTACGGAAGCGTGGTGCATCCGGCGCCGGCGAAGACGTACGAGGGCGCGCTGGTCGGCGCGAACGACATGACGCTCTACACCTTCGACCGCGACCCGGCCGGCGCGGGCCGCAGCGTGTGCAACGGACCGTGCGCCGCGAACTGGCCGCCGCTCTATGCCGACGGCGGCGCGGCGCGGGGCGACTGGACCGTCATCCGGCGCGACGACGGCCGCATGCAGTGGGCGTACAAGGGCAAGCCGCTGTACTACTGGGTGAAGGACCAGAAGCCCGGCGACCGCACCGGCGACGGCTTCAACGGTGCATGGCGTGTCGCCCGCCCATGACGCGCTGATCGCCCTGATTCCGCGCCTGCGCCGCTACGCGCGGATACTGTGCGCGGACGCAGCCGCGGCCGACGACCTCGTGCAGGACACCCTCGAGCGCGCCTGCGAGCGGCTCGCGCAGTGGCGGCCCGGCTCGGACCTGCGAGCCTGGGCGTTCACGATCATGCACAACCTGTTCGTGAGCGAGACGCGCCGCCCGCGTTACCGGCTCGAGGCTGCGCACGACGCCCTGCCCGGGGACACGGCCGGCAACGTCGCGCCCGACCCCGCGGCCGGTTGGGTCGAGGCCCTCGACCTCGAGCGCGCACTGCGCGCGCTGCCCCAGGCGCAGCGGCAGGTGCTGCTGCTGGTCGCGTTCGAGGACATGTCCTACGAGCAGGTGGCCAGCGTCGTCGGCGTGCCGGCGGGCACGGTGATGTCGCGACTGTCGCGGGCGCGCGCGCGGCTGCGCGAATTGCTCGAACCCGGTGCCGACGGCGCGCGGTCCGCCGGGCCACGGCTCAGGCTGATGAAGTGAAGGTACCCGGAAGCGATGACTGACGACCGAGACGACATGCACGCGTGGGCCGACGGCCGCCTCGACGGCGAGCGGCTGCGCCGTTTCGAGGCCCGCCTGGACGGCGACGAGGTCTTGCGCGCCGAAGCGCATGCCTGGCGGCGGCAGGCGCAGGCATTGAAGGCACTCGGCCGCGACACGCTGGACGAACCGGTGCCGCAGCACCTGGTCGACGCGGCGCTCGGCTCGGCACGGGCCGCCCGCCCGGCCCGCGGCGCGACCGGGCCCGGTGCCTGGCGCGCCGGCGATCAGCGGGTCTGGCTGGCCGCCGCGGCGCTGGCAGCGATGGCCTGGTCGGTCGGATGGCTCTCGCACGCGACGTTTGCGTCGCCTGCGGTGCGCGTCGCGCAGGCCGGAGCGCCCGGGTTCGTGCGCGACGCGCTGGCCGCGCACGTGGTCTATACGCCCGAGGTGCGCCATCCGGTCGAGGTCGCCGCCGCCCAGCACGAGCACCTCGTGCAGTGGCTCTCGAAGCGGCTCGGTGCGACGCTCACCGTGCCCTCGCTCGATGCGCTCGGCTGGTCGCTGGTGGGCGGCCGGCTGCTGCCCGGCGCCGACGGCGCGCGCGCGCAATTCATGTACCAGGACGCGACCGGCGCCCGGCTCACCCTCTACGTGGCCGACGCCGGCCCGCAATCGGGCGACACGGCGTTCCGGTTCGACCGCGACGGCCGCATCGCCGCCTTCTACTGGATCGACGGGCGCTTCGGCTACGCGCTGTCGGCGCAGACTGACCGCGCGACGCTGCTCGCGCTCGCCGAGGAGGTCTATCGGCAACTGTCACGCGCGTCGAGGCCACCCGCCTGAGCGACAATGCGGGCTGCGCGGGCCCGGGTACCGGACCGGTCTCGCGATCCACCAGGAGCCCCGCTTGTCCGACTTGCCGCCCAGCGAACAGGAAGCCGACGGGCCGGCGCTGCCGGCCGCGGCGTTCGCGCCGCTGGCCGATCCGGTGTTCCGCACGCTGTGGGTGGTGTGGTTCACCGCCAACGTCTGCATGTCGATGAACGACGTCGCAGCCGCCTGGCTGATGACCTCGCTCACCACCTCCCCGGTGATGGTCGCGCTGGTGCAGACGGCCGCGACGCTGCCGGTGTTCCTGCTCGGGCTGCCCAGCGGGGCACTCGCCGACATCCTCGATCGCCGGCGCTATTTCGTCGTCACGCAGTTCTGGGTGGCCGCCACGGCGCTGCTGCTGTGCCTCGCGATCGTCTCCGACGCGATCAATCCGACGCTGTTGCTGCTGCTGGTGTTCGCCAACGGCATCGGGCTCGCGATGCGCTGGCCTGTCTACTCGGCGATCGTCCCGGGGCTCGTGCCCCGCGTGCAGTTGCCGGCTGCGCTGGCGCTGAACGGGCTGGCGATGAACGCCTCGCGGATCGCAGGACCGGTGCTCGCCGGCGCGCTGATCGCCGGCGCGGGCACGGCCTGGGTGTTCGTGGTCAACGCCGTGCTGTCGGTGATTGCCGGCTTCCTGATCCTGCGCTGGAAGACGGTCGAGGAACCCAGCGCGTTGCCCGGCGAGCGTTTCCTCGGCGCGATGCGCGTCGGCGTCCAGTACGTGCGCCAGTCGGCCGCGATGCGCGCGGTGCTGGTGCGCGTGATGAACTTCTTCGGGCAGTCGACCGCGCTGATCGCGCTGCTGCCGCTGGTGGCACGCGGCATGCACGGGGGCTCGGCGGGCACCTACACGCTGCTGTTCGCGTCGCTCGGCTTCGGCGCGATTCTCTCGGTGTTCATGCTGCCGCACATGCGCCACCGTCGCACGCGCGACGAGCTGATCCGCGACGGTTCGGTGGTGCAGGCGGCGGCGATGATCGCGGCGGGTTTCGCTCCGAACGTCTACGTCGCGGTCCCGGTGATGGTCGTCGCCGGCATGGCCTGGCTGACGGTCGCCAATTCGATCTCGATCGCCGCGCAGCTGGCGCTGCCGAACTGGGTGCGCGCGCGCGGCATGTCGACCTTCCAGGTCGCGCTGATGGGCGGCGCGGGCGCCGGCGCCGCGCTGTGGGGACAGGTCGCGGCGCTGACCGACGTGCGAACCAGCCTCGCGGTCGCCGCCGTCACCGGGGTCGCCGCGCTCTGGCTCACGCGCGGCTACAAGGTCGAGGGCGGCGCCGAGGAAGACCTGACCCCTTCGCAGAGCTGGAAGGCGCCGGTCACCGCACTGCCGGTCGACCCCGACGCCGGGCCCGTGATGACGACGATCGAATACCGGATCGACCCGGCGCGCGCCGACGAGTTCCGCGCGGTGATGCAGGAGAGCCGCCGCAGCCGGTTGCGCCAGGGTGCGCTGTCGTGGGAGCTGTTTCGCGACACCAACGACCCCGGGCGCTATCTCGAGTACTTCGTCGACGAATCCTGGGTCGAGCACCTGCGCCGCTTCGACCGGGTCACCGCCGCCGACGTCGCGCTGCGCGCGCGCCGGCTCGCGTTCCATCTGGGCGAGCAGCCGCCGGTGGTCACGCGCTACATCGCCGAGCCGGTGCGCCACGGCTGAGCCCGGAAGCTTGATTCGGCTCAGCCGGTCCGTGCCGGCACGCAAGTAGAATCGGCTTCGTGTCGATCAGCCGCCCCCGCCCGCTCGTCGCCTGGATCGCCTGCATTGCGGTCCTGACAGCCGCGCTCGCCCCGTTGCTCGGCCATGCGGTCGCGACGGTGCGCGGCCTGCCGGTCGTGGTCGCCGAACTGTGCTCGGCCGGCCAGGGCGGACGCCTGGTGATCTGGGCGCCGCTTGCGGCCGACGCCGATCCGGCGCAGCCCGCCGACGGCCGCTCGTCTCGTGGCGCAGCGGCCAAGGCGCACTGCCCGGCCTGCCTCGGTTCGCCCGATCCGGCAGGCCTGCCGCCGACCGCCGCGCCGGCCTTCCTGCTGGTCGCCGCCGCGTATCGGCTGCCGGCCGCCCTGCTGCCGGTGCCTGCGGCGCCCTCTGCGTGGACGCCGGCGAATCCACGCGCGCCACCGCCGCACGCCTGATCCGCCCAGGTCCGAACCCGATTCTCCGGGCGCGCACCGCGATTCGCGGACAGCGCCCATCGACGCGCGCGCCGCGCGCAAGGAAACCGAACATGAAACACGCGCAGCTCAAGCGCCTCGTCGCCTCCTCGCTCCTCCTTCTCGCCACCGCCGGCACCGCCCTCGCGCAGGTGACGGTGGTCGATCCGTGGGTGCGCGCCACCGTGGCCGCGCAGAAGGCCAGCGGAGCCTTCATGACGCTGACCGCGGCCCGCGACGCTCGCCTGGTCGAGGCCAAGTCCCCGGTGGCCGGGGTCGTCGAGATCCACGAAATGGCGATGGAACAGAACGTGATGCGCATGCGCGCCGTCCCCGGGCTCGACCTGCCGGCCGGCAAGGCGGTCGAGTTGAAGCCCGGCGGCTACCACGTGATGCTGATGGAGCTGAAAGGCCCGCTCAAGGCCGGCGACACGGTGCCGATCACGCTGGTGTTCGAAGGCGCCGACAAGTCGCGGCAAACCGTCGAGGTGAAGGCGCCGGTGCGGCCGCTTGCCGGCGGCCAGGCCCCGATGAAACACTAGCGCCTGGGGCTCCGCTGGCGGTGCGCCCTTGTGCCCGCCGCGGCGGAGCATTAAGATATATATTATTTAAATCTTAAAGGCCGGCCGACATGAAGCCTGTCCCCGTCCGCACCGTGCTCGTTCCCCTGCTCGAACCGCAGGGCGCATCGCCCGCGTCGCCGCCGCGCGGCGTGGCACTGTTCCGGCTCGGATTCCGGCCGTTCTACCTGCTCGCAGCGCTGTTCGCGGCGCTCGCGGTGCCGTTGTGGCTCGCGCAGTTCGCGGGCCTGCTGCCGCCGCCGGCTGCCTACCCGGCAATGCTGTGGCACGCGCACGAAATGAGCTTCGGCTTCGTGCTGGCGGTGATCGTCGGGTTCCTGCTCACCGCCGCGCGCGTCTGGACCGGGCTGCCGACCCCGACCGGCCACCATCTGGCCGGCCTGGCCGCCCTGTGGGTCGTCGCGCGGCTGTTCAACTACTTCGGCCCGTCGCCGGCGGCGATGCTCGCCGACGCGGCGTTCCTGATCCTGCCGATGATCGCGCTCGGCCTGGTGCTGGTGAAGGCGCGCAGCCA
>CALMSQ010000083.1:0-8551 GCA_937872345.1 uncultured Burkholderiales bacterium
GAAGGTCGTTCGCACCATCGGCACGGCAGGCACGCCGGTGCTCTACCAGGACGCGCCGCAATTCGCGGCCTTCGTCGAGCAGGACGCGAAGGTCATGAAGGCGGTCGTCGAGCGAATCGGCAAGCAGTGAATCGGGGCGCGCGGCCGGCGCCCGCGCGTCAGAGAAAGCGGTCGAGCAGCTTGCGGCTGGCGCGGTCGAGCGAGGCGATGTCGCGCACCAGGTAATGAATGCCGTGGGTGTCGCCGATCAGCAGCGTCGAGCGCGACAGCCGCCGGATCGCATCCTCGCTGGGCAGCACGAAACGGGTCTCGCCGCGGTCGGTCGTGACCTCCCAGGTGCACGGCGTGATGAAACCGGACACCGAGCGGATGCCGCGGATCTCGGGCATGAACTCGCGCGACGCGAGCTCTTCGGCGAGCAGCGCGCGCGTCGCCTCGGGCAAATCGGCCGGGCGCGCGATCCACACCAGTTCGTGCCCGTCTGTATCGACCAGCGACACGCCCTCGTCGGGCGCCGAGATCGGAAACGCGCGCGCAGCCACCGCGCCGACGTGCGTCGTGCCGTCGGCCAGGCGCACCACCAGCCGCCCGAATGCGTCGCGGCTGAGCGCGAACCCCGGCGGCGCGATGGTCGCGAGTTCGCCGGCACCCCGCTGTTCGGTGCTCATGCCTGCTTCGCCTCCCCGGCGATCGCAGGCGCCACCGGCACGTCGCCGGCCTCGCCGTCGCCGTCACCGCTGTCGCTCGCCGCGCCCTCGTCGAGGCGATCGGCCTCGGCGCGACGCTGCTGCGCCTGGTACAGCCGGTAGTAGACGCCCTCGCAGGCCATCAGCTCGTCGTGCGGCCCGACCTCGACCACCTGGCCGCGATCGAGGACCACCAGCCTGTGCGCCTTGCGCAGCGTGCTCAGGCGGTGGGCGATCGCGATCGTGGTGCGCCCCTGAACCAGGTTGTCGAGCGCCTTCTGGATTTCCTTCTCCGTGGCGGTGTCGACGGCCGACGTGGCTTCGTCGAGGATCAGGATCCGCGGATCGATCAGCAGCGCACGGGCGATCGAGATGCGCTGCCGCTCGCCGCCGGACAGCGCCTGGCCCCGCTCGCCGACCAGCGAATCGTAGCCGTGCGGCAGGCGCAGGATGAACTCGTGCGCGTGCGCGGCGCGCGCCGCCGCGACGATCTCGTCGCGCGTCGCGTCGGGCTTGCCGTAGGCGATGTTCTCGGCGATGGTGCCGAAAAACAGGAACGGCTCCTGCAGCACCAGCCCGATGTGGCGCCGGTACTCGGCGTTGGGCAACGAGCGGATGTCGACGCCGTCGACGAGGATCGAACCTTCGGAGACGTCGTAGAACCGGCAGATCAGGTTGACCAGCGTGCTCTTGCCCGAGCCGCTGTGGCCGACCAGGCCGATCATCTCGCCCGGCGCGATGTCGAGGTCGATGCCGCGGATCACCGCGCGGTTGCCGTAGCGAAAGCCGATGTTGCGCAACTCGATGCGCCCGTTCACGCGCGGCAGGTGCACCGGATTCGCGGGCTCGGGGACGCTCGAGACGTGGTCGAGGATGTCGAAGATGCGCTTGGCGCCGGCGGCGGCCTTCTGGGTGTGCGAGACGATCCGGCTCATCGAATCGAGCCGCGTGTAGAAGCGGCCGATGTAGGCGAGGAACGCGGTGAGCACGCCCACCGTGATGCTGTTGCGCGAGACCTGCCAGATGCCGAAGGCCCAGACCACCAGCAGGCCGACCTCGGTCGCCAGCGTCACCGAGGGCGAGAACAGCGACCAGACGCGGTTCACGCGGTCGTTGACCGCGAGATTGTGTTCGTTGGCGGCGCGGAACCGTGCCGCTTCGCGGTTCTCCTGGGCGAACGCCTTGACGACCCGGATGCCGGGGATCGTGTCGGCAAGCACGTTGGTCACCTCCGACCAGATCCGGTCGACCTTCTCGAAGCCGTGGCGCAGCCGGTCGCGCACCAGGTGGATCAGCCACGCGATGAACGGCAGCGGAATCAGCGTCACCGCCGCGAGCCAGGGATCGATCGACACCAGGATCGCGGCGGTCATCGCGATCATCAGCACGTCGGTCGCGAAGTCGAGCAGGTGCAGCGACAGGAAGATGTTGAGCCGGTCGGTTTCGCTGCCGATGCGCGCCATCAGGTCGCCGGTGCGCTTGCCGCCGAAGTATTCGAGCGAAAGCTTCAGCAGGTGCTCGTAGGTGGCGGTACGCAGGTCGGCACCCAGCCGCTCGCTGACCAGCGCCAGGATGTACGTGCGCGCCCAGCCGAGCACCCAGGCCAGCAGCGCTGCGGCCAGCAACCCGCCGAGGTACGCGGCCACCAGCATGTGGTCGATCGGCTTGCCGTTCTGGAACGGGATCAGCACGTCGTCCATCAGCGGCATCGTCATGTACGGCGGCACCAGCGTCGCGGCGGTGGACGCGAGCGTCAGCACGAACCCCGCCAGCAGCCGGCGCCGGTACGGATGGGCGAACCGCCACAGGCGCAGCAGCGTCCAGGTCGACGGCGGCTCCTCGGATTCGCCGGCCGCGCCTGCCTCGGCAGGCGCTTCGCCGGCGCAGTGCGGGCACGGCACGCCGGGCGCGGGCAGCAGCGCGCGGCAGTGCGGGCAAGTCGCCGAAGGCGCCCCCGCCGCGACGGCAGCGCGCTCGCCACCGAGCCGCTCGAATCGGTCGGCCAGCCGCTGCGCGGCCGCGTGCTGGCCGAGCGTGAACCGCCAGCCAGCGATCCGGGCATCGGCGTCGCGCAACTCGAGTGCACCAACGCCCCCGTGATCCGACAGCTCGAGCGTTTGGCCGGGGTTCAAGGCCCAGCTGTGCCAAGATGAGTGGTCCGCGCCGGCTGCCATCAGCCGCCGCGGCGTGAGGATCAGCAGGCCCGGCGCGTAGCGCAGGCGCTCGTCGAGGTCGAACTCCAGCCAGGCGATCGCCTGTTCGCCGGGTTCGAGCCGGCCCTCGACCTCACCGCGCCACGAGGCGGGCAGCGATGCGTCGGCACTCCGTGGGGCTGCTGCGTCTGCTGTCATGGACATCCTGCCGCGACGCAGGGGTCGCGGGCCGGCAAGCTTACCGCATCCCGGGGTCCCCCCGGGGCATCACCAATGGCGCATCGCGCCGGGACGTGATCGCGAGTCAACCGAAGCCCGCGTCCCGCGTTGATCGACGAAACAGCTTCCGGAACGGTTCATGCTCGCACCCAGCTCCCAGGGATCTCCCGCCGCCGCCCGCAAGGACATCGACATCCTCGAGGTCCGGTTCATCCGCGGGCCTGGTCGCTGGACGTATCGGCCCGTTCTCGAGGCGGTCGTCGACATCGGGGCGCTGGAAGACTTCCCCTCGAACCTGATCCCCGGTTTCCCCGAGCGGCTGGTCGCCTGGCTGCCCTCGCTGGTCGAGCATCAATGCAGCTACGGCGAGCGAGGCGGCTTCGTGCGGCGCCTGCACGAGGGCACCTGGCCCGCGCACATCCTCGAGCACGTCGCGCTCGAGTTGCAGGGGCTCGCCGGCATGCCCGGCGGCTTCGGGCGCGCCCGTGAAACCTCCCGACGTGGCGTGTACCGGGTCGTGATCCGCTCGTTCCAGGAAGAAGTGGCGCTGGCCGCCCTGCATGCGGCGCGCGACCTCGTCATGGCGGCGATCGAAGATCGTGCTTACGACGTCGCCAGCGTGGTCGACGAGCTGCACGCGCTGTCGGACGAGCACTACCTCGGCCCGAGCACCCTGTCGATCGTCGACGCCGCCGACGACCGCTCGATCCCCGCGATCCGCCTGAACGACGGCAACCTCGTGCAGCTCGGCTACGGCGCCCGCCAGCACCGCATCTGGACCGCGGAGACCGACCTCACGAGCGCGATCGCCGAAGGCATCTCGCGAGACAAGGACCTCACCAAACAGCTGCTGCAGGCGTGCGGCGTGCCGATCCCCGAAGGCCGGCTCGTGAAGAGCCCCGAAGACGCCTGGGAAGCGGCCTGCGAAATCGGCGTGCCGGTGGTCGTCAAGCCCTACGACGGCAATCACGGCCGCGGCGTGTTCACCAACGTGATGACGCGCGAGGAAGTCGAGGCGGCCTGGGCCGTTGCGATCGAGGAAGGCAGCGGCGTCATCGTCGAACGCTTCGTGCAGGGCAAGGAACACCGCCTGCTGGTCGTCGGCGGCCGGATGGTGGCCGCTGCACGCGGCGAGCCGGCGGTCGTCGTCGGCGACGGTCGATCCACCGTCACCGAGCTGATCGACCTGCAACTGAACAGCGACCCGAGCCGCGGCAGCACCGACGATCGTCCGCTGAACTTCGTGCGCATCGATTCGTCGGCGCGCATGGAGCTGGCGCGCCAGGGCTACGACGCCGAGTCGATCCCGCCGCGAGGCGAGCGACTGCTCATCCAGCGCAACGGCAACGTCGCGATCGACGTGACCGGCGAGGTCCACCCGAGCATCGCCCATGCGGTCGCGGTCGCAGCCGACGTGGTCGGCCTCGACATCGCGGGCATCGACCTCGTGGTCGAGGACATCTCGAAGTCGCTGTACGAGCAGCGCGGCGCGATCGTCGAGGTCAACGCGGGGCCCGGCCTGGTGATGCACCTGAAGCCGTCCGCCGGGACGCCGCAGCCCGTGGGCGCCGCGATCGTGAACAACCTGTTCCCCGAAGGCGACTCGGGCCGGATCCCGATCGTCGGCATCGCGGGCACGCGCAGCGGCACCGCGATTGCGCGGCTGGTCGCCGAGTTCATGCGCCTGGCCGGCACCCGCGCCGGGCTGGCCTGTGCAGAGGGCCTGTACGTCGGTGGCCGGCGGATCGCCGAAGGCGACTGCGCGCACTGGGAGCCCGCGCGCAGGCTGCTGATGAACCGGCGCGTCGAGGCCGCGGTCATCGAGAACGACGGCGCCGCGATCGTCTCCGAGGGGCTCGCCTACGACCGCTGCACCGTCGGCGTGGTCACCGGCATCGACCCCGAGGCGACGGTGCCCGAGTTCGACATCGCCAGCGCCGAGCAGATGTACTCGGTGTTGCGCACGCAGGTCGACGTCGTCCTGCCCGACGGTGCTGCCGTGCTCGACGCATCGGATCCGCTGGTCGCGAAGATGGCTTCGCTGTGCGACGGCGACGTGGTGTTCTACGACACCGGCGCCGGAAGCCAGGTGGTCGACGCGCACCTCGCCACCGGGCGTCGCGCGGTGCTCGTTCGCGGCGGACGCATCGTGCTGGCCACCGGCGAGCGCGGGGTTCCGGTCGCCGAGCTGTCGCGCCTCGAGATCGGCAGCAACGGCGAGCCTCGCCTCGACGACCTGCTCGCCGCGATCGCCACCTCCTGGGCGCTCGGCATCGGCGCCGACCTCATCCGCACCGGCATCGAAACGCTGTGCACGGTGCGTTCCGAATCGAACGAAACGGTCGTCGCCTGATCGCGCTGCCGCGCGCCCTACTCGCCACCCTGCCATGAACATTTCACGCATCCGCGCGCTGCGCGGCCCCAACCTCTGGACGCGGCGCACCGCCATCGAGGCGATCGTCACCTGCGACGAAGCCGAGCACTGCATCGACCGCCTGCCCGGCTTCGAGGCACGGCTGCGCGCCCGCTTCCCCGAGATCGGCCCGCTGCAGCCGCTGGGCCAATGCCAGGCCGGCTCGATCGCCCACGTGCTCGCGGCCGCGGCGCTGGCCCTGCAGGCACAGGCCGGCTGCCCGGTGAGCTTTGCGCAGACCACGCAGACCACCGAGCCGGGCACCTTCCAGTTGGCGGTCGAATACACCGAGGAATCGGTCGGACGTTTCGCGCTTGAACTGGCCGAGGCGCTTTGCCGCTCGGCGCTCGACGACACCGGCTTCGACCTCGCCGACGCGCTGGCGCGGCTGCGCGAAATGGACGAAGACGTGCGCATGGGCCCGAGCACCGGCGCGATCGTGCACGCTGCCGTCGCGCGCGGCATCCCCTACCGGCGCCTCACCGAAGGCAGCCTGGTGCAACTCGGCTGGGGCAGCCGGCAGCGGCGCATCCAGGCCGCCGAGATCGACGCAACGAGCGCGGTCGCCGAGCAGATCGCACAGGACAAGGAGCTCACCAAGCAGCTGCTCGCGGCGGTCGGCGTCCCGGTGCCGCAGGGTCGCGCGGTCGGCGATCTCGACGAAGCGATCGCGGCGTTCGAGGCGCTGGGCGGCTCGGTCGTCGTCAAGCCGCGCGACGGCAACCAGGGCAAGGGCGTGTCGGTCAACGTCGAGACACGCCAGCACCTCGAAGCGGCCTGGGCGGCCGCCGACGAGATCAGCTCCGACATCCTGGTCGAGCGATTCATCCCCGGGCACGACTTTCGCGCGCTGGTGGTCGGCGGCCAGCTGGTCGCTGCCGCCCGGCGAGATCCCGCACACGTGATCGGCGACGGCGTCCACACGGTGCGCGAACTGGTCGACGAAGTGAACCTCGACCCGCGCCGCGGCGAAGGCCATGCGACGCCGCTCACCCGTATCCGCCTCGACGAGGTCGCGACCGCGCAACTGGCCAAGCAGGGGCTCACCGCCGAGTCGATTCCGCCGCGCGGCGCGCGTGTGCTGTTGCGCCACAACGCGAACCTGAGCACGGGCGGCACGGCCACCGACGTCACCGACGACGTGCATCCCGAGCTCGCCGCGCGGGCCATCGAAGCCGCGCAGACCGTCGGCCTGGACATCTGCGGCGTCGACGTCGTCTGCGAGAACATCGGTCGCCCGCTCGAGGAACAGGGTGGCGGCATCGTCGAGGTCAACGCGGCGCCCGGCCTGCGCATGCACATCGCCCCGTCGTACGGCAAGGGGCGTCCGGTGGGCGAGGCGATCGTCGGCACGATGTTCGCCGACGGCGACGACGGTCGCATTCCGGTGGTCGCGGTCACCGGCACCAACGGCAAGACGACCACCGTGCGGCTGATCGCGCACCTGCTGGCCGGCACCGGCGCGCGCGTCGGCATGACCAACACCGACGGCGTCTACGTCAACGGGCACTGCACCGACACCGGCGACTGCAGCGGCCCGCGCAGCGCGCGCAACGTGCTGATGCACCCGCACGTCGACGCCGCCGTCTTCGAGACCGCGCGCGGCGGCATGCTCCGCGAGGGGCTCGGCTTCGACCGCTGCAAGGTGGCGGTCGTCACCAACATCGGCGTCGGCGACCACCTCGGCCTGAACTTCATCACCACGGTCGAAGACCTCGCGGTGCTCAAGCGCGTGATCGTCCAGAACGTGTCGCCCGACGGGATGGCCGTGCTCAACGCCGCCGACCCGATGGTCGCGAAGATGGCGGCCGCCTGCCCGGGTTCGGTCACGTTCTTCGCGGCCGATGCCCAGCTGCCGCTGATGGCCACGCATCGCGCCCAAGGCCACCGCGTGGTCTACGTCGACGGCGACGCCATCGTCGCCGCGCAGGGCGACTCCGAGCAGCGCATCGCGCTGGCCGACATCGCGATCACGCGGCGCGGAACGATCGCCTTCCAGGTCGAGAACGCGATGGCCGCGGTCGGCGCCGCCTGGGCGCTGGGCCTGGACTGGCACGCAGTGCGCGCCGGCATGCGCAGCTTCGTCAGCGACGCGCGCACGGTGCCCGGGCGCTTCAACATCTTCGATCATCGCGGCGCGACGGTGATCGCCGACTACGGCCACAACCCCGACGCGATCGCGGCGCTCACGCGTGCCGTCGAAGCGATGCCCGCGAACCGCCGCTTCGTGGTCATCAGCGGCGCCGGCGACCGGCGCGACGAGGACATCCGGCGCCAGACCGAGATTCTCGGCGAGGCGTTCGACGAGGTGATCCTCTACGAAGACCAGTGCCAGCGCGGCCGCAGCGACGGCGAAGTGCTCGCGCTGCTGCGGCAGGGCCTGGCCGGCGCGCCGCGCACGACGCGCGTGCAGGAGATCCGCGGCGAGTTCCTCGCAATCGACACCGCGCTCGACCAGCTCGAACCCGGCGACCTGTGCCTGATCCTCATCGACCAGGTCGACGAGGCGCTGGCGCACATCGGCAGCCGTGTCGCCCTGGCCCGCGCAGCCGCCGTGCCGGTGCCCGCCTGAGCTCGCGAGCCGAAGGCGTTCAGGCCTTCGGCGTCGCCCGCGCGATGATCCCCTCGCAGTCGACCCCGCGCGGCAGCGCCCCGTAGTTGTGATGGCCGCTCGCGCCAAGGCGTGACGCGCAGAACGCGTCGGCGACCGACGCCGGCGCGTGCTGAACCAGCAGCGCGGCCTGCAGCGCAAGCGCCATGCGGTCGACCACGTCTCGCGCGCGGTACTCCAGGTCGCCGAGGTCGCCGAATTCCTTCTGCAGCGCGGCCGTGTAGCGATCGAGCGTTGTGTTGGCGCCGCGTGCCTTCGCGAGTTCGGCGAAGAACGCCCCGACCACCGGCGGCGTCTTCTGCATCGCGCGCAGGACGTCGAGGCACTGCACGTTGCCGCTGCCTTCCCAGATGGCGTTGACGGGCGACTCGCGGAACAGGCGCGGGAACGGACTGTCCTCCATCACGCCGCTGCCGCCGATGCACTCCATCGACTCGTACGCGTGCCCGGGCGTGCGCTTGCAGATCCA
>CALMSQ010000084.1:0-21231 GCA_937872345.1 uncultured Burkholderiales bacterium
GGCACACGGCGCTGGTCGAGCTGAACGGCGTCATCGCCGCCGGCGGCGAGGCGTCGGCCGAGGACATCGTGACCTCGTTGCGCGCGGCCTTCGACGACACCAAGACCGTCGGCGTGGTGCTGCGGATCAACAGTCCCGGCGGCAGCCCCGTGCAGGCCGGCATCATCCACGACGAGATCCGGCGGCTGCGTTCGCTTCACCCGGATACGCCGCTCTATGCGGTGGTCGAGGAGGTCTGCGCGTCGGGTGGCTATTACGTGGCCGCCGCAGCCGATCGCATCTACGTCGACAAGGCCAGCCTGGTCGGATCGATCGGCGTGCTGATGGAGGGCTTCGGCTTCGTCGGCGCGATGGAGAAACTCGGCATCGAGCGCCGGCTGCTGACGGCCGGCACGAACAAGGGGTTCCTCGACAGTTTCTCGCCGCTGCCCGAAGACCAGCGACGCCACGCCCAGCAGATGCTCGACGAGATCCACAAGCAGTTCATCGACGTCGTCCGCGCCGGGCGCGGCAGTCGCCTGAAGGACTCGCCGGACCTGTTCTCCGGGCTGGTCTGGACCGGCGCGCACAGCGTCGAGATGGGCCTGGCCGACGGCATGGGCACCGTCGACTCCGTTGCCCGAGACGTGATCAAGGCCGAGGACGTCGTCGACTTCTCCACCCGCAAGAACCTCGCCGAGCGACTCGCGCGACGTCTGGGAGCGACGGCCGGGGAGACCATGGCCCGCGCGCTGGGCATCGCGGTGCAGACGCCGATGCTTCGCTGAGGCCGATGCCGCGCTGAGTTCACCGTTGCGCCGGGCCGCCCCGGGGCGCGATCCGACCGCGCCGGCTCAGGCAGGCCAGAGCAGCGGCGCGGCGTCCTCGAGCGCCTGGCGGGCGGCGCGGTATCCGGCCTCGACGATCTCTTCGGCGCGATCGAACGCCATGAAGCGCACCGCGCCCAGCGAGGGCTGGATCAGGACCTCGGGCCGGTCCTGGGCGAGCGTCGCCTGCGTGATGCGGGCCTGCATGATGTAGATCGACGCGAGCAGCACGTCGAGGATGCCCGGCAGCGGCTCGCGCTCGAGCCATTCGCGAAGCTGCGCGAGCGCCGGGCTCTGCAGCGAATCCAGGCTTGCGAGCACCTGCGTGACCGCCTGGGTCAGGGCGCCCGGGCTCGCCTCCTGCGCCGCGCGGGCCGAGCGCTCGGGGACGATGTCGTGGTTCAGGTCGACCGCGATGACCAGGTCGGCGCCGAGCGCGCGCGCGGCGCCCACGGGCACCGGCTCGACCAGGCCGCCGTCGACCAGGATCCGGCCCTCGCTGCGTACCGGCGTGAAGATGCCCGGCACCGCGATGCTGGCGCGCACCGCCTCGATGAGGTCGCCGCTGCCGATCGCCACGGCCTCGCCGCTGGTGATGTCGGTGGCGATCGCCCGGAAAGGGATCGGCAGTTCCTCGACCTTCGTCACGTCGACCTGCGAGCGCATGAAGTCGCCGATCCGGCGACCGTCGATCAGCCCCGAGCGCGGAAACACGGGATCGACCAGCGCAGCGATGCTGCTCCAGTCGAAGCCGCGGAAGTCGGCCTCGAGGCGGTCGAGGCGGCCGGCGGCGAAGATCGCGCCGACGAAGGCCCCCATGCTCGTGCCCGCGACGACGTCCACCCGCAGCCCGGCCTCGACGATGGCCCGCATCACGCCGATGTGCGCCAGGCCGCGCGCCGAGCCGCTGCCCAGCGCGACGCCGATGCGCCGGCGGCCGATGCCGCGCGGCGGGCGCTCAGCGCTGTCTGGAGCCGCGTTCACGGCGCGCCGGGGAGGCGTTCGAGGGGCCGCGCGCAGGCGGGGCGTGGCGCGGCCGCGCCAGCGCGGGCTCGGCCTGCAACCCGAACACGGCGGGCGTCCTGGGCAGCGCGCGGGCCGCCGCGCGCCAGCCGGTGACGGTGTCGACGACGATGCGCTGGGTCGCGAGGCTGAGGTCGCTCGCGACCAGCAGGCGCGTCGTCGGCGACAGGGCCTGCATCGCCGCGTCAAGCAGCGCCTGGTTGCGGTACGGCGTCTCGATGACGAGGATCGCCTCGTCGTTCCGGGCCGATCGTTGCTCGAGCTCACGCAGCCGGGCGAGCCGCTCGGCGGCCTGCGTCGGCACGTAGCCCGCGAACGAGAAGCGCTGCCCGTTCAGCCCGGAGGCCATCAGCGCGAGGACCAGCGAGCTCGGCCCGATCAACGGGCAGACGGTGACGCCCGCGGCATGGGCGGCGGATACCAGCGCAGCGCCGGGGTCGGCGATCGCGGGAACCCCGGCCTCCGACAACAGGCCGCCGTCGCGCCCCGCGAGGATCGGCGCGAGCAGTTCGGGAATCTGCGTCGCCGGCGTGTGCTCGCTCAGCTCGCGCATCTCGAGCGCCTGCAGCGGCGCTCGCGTGCCCACTGCCTTCAGGAACGCCCGCGCGGTTTTCGCGTTCTCGACGACGAAATAGTCGAGCGGCTCGATCGCGGCGAGCGTGTCGGCCGGCAGGACGCGATGCGGGTCGCTGTCGGCGCCCAGCGGCGTGGGGATCAGCCAGAGTCGGCCGGGGGGCATCGGGGCAGGCTTCGCCGGCGTCAGCCGCCCAATGGCGACAGGCCGGCGTGACGCAGCATGCGTGTGAGCGCGATCAGCGGCAGCCCGATCAGTGCGGTCGGGTCATCGCCCTCGATCGCTTCGAGCAGCACGATCCCGAGTCCCTCGGCCTTGGCGGCGCCGGCGCAATCCCAGGGCTGTTCGAGCTGCAGGTAGCGCTCGATTTCCGCATCGTCCAGGCGCCGGAAGCGCACGCGCGTGGTGACGCACGCGCGCTCGTCGAAGCCGTCGGCCCGGCGTGTCACGCACAGCGCCGTGTGGAAGTCCATCGTGCGGCCCGAGGCCGCGCGAAGCTGCTCGCGCGCCCGCTCGGGGTTGCCGGGCTTGCCGATCGAAGCGACGCCGTCGAGCGTGGCCGCCTGGTCCGAGCCGATCACGAGCGCCATCGGATGGAGGCGGGCCACGGCCAGGGCCTTCTCGGCGGCCAGGCGCAATGCCTGCGCGTCGGGCCGCTCTCCGTGAAGCGCCGTTTCGTCGACGCCCGGCGCCTCGACCGTGAACGGCAGGCCAAGGCGCGACAGCAGTTCGCGCCGGTAGCGCGAGGTCGACGCGAGGATCAGCGGGGAGGCGGAAGTCGACAAGCAGCGTCCTGGCGTGAAGGTCCGAGATTGAAGGGCGGAGGTCGCGGGATCGCGGCAGCGGGGCGCGAGACGTCGGCGCGCCCCGGCCGCTATGATACGGAAGCACGAGCCATGCAACGCACGATCGACACCATCGAGCTGGCGCGCGCCGGCAGCGAGCTGTCCGGCGAGTATCCGCTCGCCGGCTTGGAGCGGCTGGGCTCGTTGCTGGCCGACCGCCAGGGCGACGTCGCCTGGCGGCTGCGCGCCTGGCAGGCCGGACGCGCCGACGGCGTGACCGAAGACTTCATGGCGCTGTCGATCGTCGCCACGGTGCGCATGGCCTGCGTGCGGTGCACGGCCCCGGTCACGGTGGAGCTGTCGGCCGAGCGGTCGTACCGGCTGGCGCGCAGCGAGGCCGAGGCCGAGCGGCTCGACCTCGACGACCAGGTCTACGACGTCCTGGCCGGCGGCCGGCGCTTCGATCTCGCCGGCCTGGTCGAGGACGAGGCGATCATGGCCCTGCCGGCCACGCCACGCCACGAGCACTGCGACCTGCCGGCAGGCGCCGGCCGGACCGTTGCGGCCGACGACGAAGCGCCCCGCCGCCCGTTCGCGGCCCTCGAGCGGCTGAAGAACGGTGCGCAAAATACTGATATAATTGAAGATTAATCTTTCGGGGAGCCAAGCATGGCCGTCCAGCAAAACAAGAAGTCGCCGTCCAAGCGCGGCATGCACCGCGCGCACGACTTCCTCTCGACTCCGCCGCTGGCCGTCGAGCCGACCACCGGTGAAGTGCACCTGCGCCACCACGTCAGCCCGAACGGCTTCTATCGCGGCAAGAAAGTCGTCAAGACCAAAGCCGACGAGTAAGACTGCGCCGCGGCCAACACGGGCGCGAGCGTGACGGTTCGTATCGCCATCGACTGCATGGGCGGTGACCACGGCTTGTCGGTCACCGTTCCCGCTGCGCTCGATTTCCTCAAGCAGGTCGACGACGCGCGACTGCTGCTGGTCGGCCAGAAGGACGCGATCGACCAGGCGCTGGCAAAGTCCCGAACCGTCGATTCGACTCGCATCGAGGTGCGCCACGCCTCGGAGGTCGTGGCGATGGACGACCCGCCGGCGACGGCGCTGCGCAGCAAGCGCGACTCGTCGATGAGGGTCGCGATCGAACTGGTCAAGAGCGGCGACGCCGATGCCTGCGTGAGCGCCGGCAACACCGGCGCCTTGATGGCGATCTCGCGTTTCGTGCTGAAGATGCAACCGGGCATCGACCGGCCTGCGATCGCCACGCAGTTGCCCAACCAGACCGGCGGCACGACCACGATGCTCGACCTCGGCGCCAACGTCGATTGCGAGCCCCGCCACCTGCTGCAGTTCGCGGTGATGGGCGCGGCGCTGGTCACCGCGCTCGAGGGCAAGGAGCGCCCGACGGTGGGGCTGCTGAACATCGGCGAGGAAGTGATCAAGGGCAACGACACCGTCAAGCAAGCGGGCGAGTTGCTGCGCGAGAGCACGCTCGACTTCCGCGGCAACGTCGAAGGCAACGACATCTACGAGGGCACGACCGACGTGGTCGTCTGCGACGGTTTCGTCGGCAACATCGCGCTGAAGACTTCCGAGGGGCTGGCCCGCATGCTCGGCGGCTTCATCCGCGAGGAGTACAAGCGCCACGTCTTCACGCGCCTGATGGCGCTGCTGTCGCTGCCGGTACTGATGAGGTTCCGCAAGCGGCTCGATCATCGCCGCTACAACGGCGCGAGCCTCGTCGGCCTTCGCGGCGTCGTCATCAAGAGCCATGGCTCGGCCGACGCCTACGCGTTCGAGTTCGCGCTGCGCCGCGCGTACGACGCGGTGCGCAACGGACTCGTCCAGCGCATCGAGCAGGCACTGCCCCGCATCCAGGGCCCCGAGGCGGGCGTGGCCGAGACCGCCCGGTCGGGCTGATCCCCGGCCACGTCGTCACGTCGCAGCCGCGTCCGCATCGCCGCGCCCTCCCACCCCCATCGTCGACCAGGCCCCACGTCCCCAATGACTTTCCGGCACTCACGCATCATCGGCACGGGCAGCTTCCTGCCGCCGCGCGCCGTCGCCAACGACGAGCTCGTCCGCGACCTGGCAGCGCGCGGGGTCGAGACCTCCGACCAGTGGATCGTCGAGCGCACCGGCATCCGGCAGCGCCATCTCGCCGAGCGCGGCGTGGCGTGCAGCCAGCTGGCCACCGAGGCGTCGCGGCGCGCACTCGAGGCCGCGGGCCTGCAACCCGCCGACATCGACCTGATCATCGTCGCGACGTCCACGCCGGACTACGTCTTTCCGAGCACCGCCTGCCTGGTGCAGAAGGAGCTCGGCACGCCGGGCGGGGCGGCCTTCGACGTGCAGGCCGTGTGCAGCGGGTTCACCTACGCGCTGGCGCTCGCCGATTCGATGATCCGCACCGGCCTCGCGAGCCGCGCGCTGGTGATCGGCGCCGAGGTGTTCTCGCGCATCCTCGACTGGAGCGACCGCGGCACCTGCGTGCTCTTCGGCGACGGCGCCGGCGCGGTCGTGCTCTGCGGTGACGACCGACCCGGGGTGCTGGCCGCGCGGTTGCACGCGGACGGGCGGCACGAGTCGATCCTGCGCACCGCGGGCAACGTCTGCGGCGGCACGGTGACCGGCCACCCGTACCTGACGATGGACGGGCCGGCGGTGTTCAAGCTCGCCGTCTCGGTGCTCGACTCGGTCGCGCGCGAGGCGCTGGACGCGGCGGGGCTGTCGACCTCCGACGTCGACTGGTTCATTCCGCACCAGGCCAACGTGCGCATCATGCAGGCTGCCGCGAAGAAGATCGGCATCCCGCTCGACAAGGTGGTCGTCACGGTCGACCGGCACGCGAACACGTCGGCCGCGTCGATTCCGCTCGCGCTCGACACGGCGGTGCGCGACGGTCGCATCCGCGCAGGGCAGAACGTGCTGATGGAGGGCGTCGGCGGCGGCTTCACCTGGGGCGCGGTGCTGGTCCGGATGTGAGGTGCAGCGCGATCGCGCGTCGGCGCGTTCGCAGCGGGGAGGTCGATCGATGAAACTGGCATTCGTTTTCCCGGGGCAGGGCTCCCAGGCGGTCGGCATGCTCGACGGCTTCGCGAGCTCGCCCTCGGTGCAGGCGCTCCTGGGGCAGGCCGACGCGGCGCTCGGCGAGCCGTTGTCGACGCTGATCGCGCGGGGGCCGGCCGAGACGCTCGCGCTCACGGTGAACACGCAGCCGGCGATGCTCGCGGCGGGATACGCCTGCTGGCTGGCGTGGCGCGATGCCGGCGGCCCGGCGCCGGCGGCGGTTGCCGGCCACAGCCTCGGCGAATACACGGCGCTGACCGTGGCCGGCGCGTTCGACGTCGGCGACGCGCTGCGGCTGGTGAGGGTGCGTGCGCAGGCCATGCAGGAGGCGGTGCCGGTCGGCCAGGGCGGGATGGCGGCCATCCTCGGCCTGGACGACGACAAGGTTCGCCAGGCGTGCCGCGAAGCCGCCGGCGAGGCGCCGGGCGAGGTGGTCGAGCCGGCCAATTACAACGCGCCCGCGCAGGTCGTCATCGCCGGGCACAAGGCGGCGGTCGAGCGCGCCTGCGAGCGCGCCCGGGCCCTCGGCGCGAAGCGCGCGATGCCGCTGGCCGTGTCGGCCCCGTTCCATTCGTCGCTGCTGCGCCCGGCCGGCGAGCGCCTGGCGCAGGCGCTGGCGTCGGTCGAGCTGCGCGCGCCGCAGGTGCCGCTGGTGAACAACGTCGACGTCGCGATCGAGACCGAGCCGGCGCGCATCCGCGACGCGCTGGTGCGGCAGTCCTACGGCCCGGTGCGCTGGGTCGAGGTGGTGCAGCGCCTGAAGGCGCTCGGCGTGACGCGGGTGGTCGAGTTCGGGCCGGGCAAGGTGCTCTCGGGCCTCGTCTCGCGCATCGACCGCAGCCTGGCGGTCGCCGCGGTCTACGACCCCGAGTCGCTCGCGGCGGCGCTGAGCGAAACCGCATGAGGATGGCAGTGCCATGGCAACGATGAACCTGTCCGGCCAGCTCGCGCTGGTCACCGGCGCGTCGCGGGGCATCGGACGCGCGATCGCGCTCGAGCTCGGCCGGCAGGGCGCCACCGTGATCGGCACCGCGACCAGCGAAGCCGGGGCGCAGGCGATCTCGGCCGCTCTCGCCGAGGCGGGCGTGGCCGGTCGCGGCGAGGCGCTCGACGTGAACGACACGGCACGCTGCGAGGCGCTGGTCGACGCGCTGCAGAAGGAGGGCCACGGCGTGTCGATCCTCGTCAACAACGCCGGCATCACGCGCGACAACCTCGCGATGCGGATGAAGGACGACGAGTGGAACGCGGTGATCGAGACCAACCTCGGCGCGGTGTTCCGGATGTCGCGCCTGGTGCTGCGCCCGATGATGCGTGCCCGCTACGGCCGGATCGTCAACATCACGTCGGTGGTCGGCGCCAGCGGCAACGCGGGCCAGGCGAACTACGCGGCCGCCAAGGCCGGCGTCGCGGGCATGAGCCGGGCGCTCGCGCGCGAGATCGCCAGCCGCAACATCACGGTGAACTGCGTGGCGCCGGGCTTCATCGAGACCGACATGACTCGCGCGCTCACCGAACAGCAGACCGCGGCGCTGATCCAGCAGGTGCCGGCCGGACGCTTCGGCCAGCCCGAGGACGTCGCTGCGGCCGTCGCGTTCCTGGCGTCGCCGCAGGCCGGATACGTGACGGGGGTGACCCTGCACGTCAATGGCGGGATGTACATGGAATGAGCGGTCGTTGGCCGAAGTTCGCCGCGGCATCGTGCGGCGACCTTCGGCCCGGCGGACTAGGCGGCCGATCGCGGACGTCGCGAGGCGCGAAGTGCTATACAATCCGGCCGCGCCGTCACGCGAGGCGTGCCGGTCCGCATGGCCACGTGAATGCAGAGGAAAGGGGAGCCTGGAATGGAAAACATCGAACAGCGCGTCAAGAAGATCGTGGCTGAGCAGCTCGGCGTCAACGAGGCCGACATCAAGAACGAGTCGTCGTTCGTCGACGACCTCGGCGCCGATTCGCTCGACACCGTCGAACTCGTGATGGCCCTCGAGGACGAGTTCGAGACCGAGATCCCGGACGAGGAAGCCGAGAAGATCACCACGGTGCAGCAGGCCATCGACTACGTGAAGTCGCACTCGAAGGGCTGATGCGCGGCCGCGCGGCGGCAATCCCGCCGGCGCTCGCCGACGTCGCCCGTCGCAGGCAAGGAGCATCCAAGTGAGCCGGCGCCGTGTCGTGATCACCGGACTGGGCATCGTCAGCCCGGTCGGCAACGATGTCCCGACCGCCTGGGCGAACCTCGTCGCCGGGCGCTCGGGCATTTCCGCCATCAGTCGCTTCGATGCCTCGGCATTTCCCACCCGCATCGCCGGGGAGGTGCGCGGCTTCGACGTGTCGCAGTACATGCCGGCGAAGGAAGCGCGCCATTTCGACACCTTCGTCCACTACGGCATTGCCGCGGGGCTCCAGGCGCTGCGTGACAGCGGCATCGAGGTCACCGATGCCAACGCCGAGCGCGTCGGCGTCATCATCGGCTCGGGCATCGGCGGCCTGCCGCTGATCGAGGAAACGCACACCGAACTGGTCAATCGCGGCCCGCGCCGGGTGTCGCCGTTCTTCGTGCCCGGTTCGATCATCAACATGATCTCGGGCCAGATGTCGATCATGGCGGGCCTGAAGGGCCCCAACTACGCGATCGTCAGCGCCTGCACGACCGGGCTGCACTGCGTGGGCGACGCGGCGCGCATCATCGCCTACGGCGATGCCGACGCGATCCTCGCCGGGGGCTCCGAGGCGACGATCTCGCCGCTCGGGCTGGGTGGCTTCTGCGCCGCCCGGGCGCTGTCGGCCCGCAACGACGATCCCGCCACGGCCAGCCGGCCCTGGGATCGCGACCGCGACGGCTTCGTGCTGGGCGAGGGCGCGGGCGTGATGATGCTCGAGGAGTACGAGCACGCGAAGCGCCGTGGCGCCCGCATCTACGCCGAGGTCGCAGGCTTCGGCATGAGCGCCGATGCGCACCACATCACGGCCCCCGACATGGACGGCCCCCGCCGGTGCATGGCAGCGGCGCTGCGCGACGCGGGCGTGGCGCCCGAGCAGGTCGACTACCTGAACGCGCACGGCACCTCGACGCCGCTGGGCGACAAGAACGAGACCGAAGCGATCAAGGCCGCCCTCGGTGACGCCGCCGCGCGCCGGGTGGTCGTCAATTCCACCAAGTCGATGACCGGCCACCTCCTCGGCGGGGCGGGCGGGATCGAGACCGTCTTTACCGCGCTGGCGATCCATCACCAGGTTTCGCCGCCGACGATCAACATCTTCGAGCAGGATCCGGAGTGCGACCTGGATTACTGCGCCAACACCGCCCGGGACCTCCCCATCGGCGTGGCGATGAAGAACTCGTTCGGCTTCGGCGGCACGAACGGCACGCTGATCCTGCGCCGGGTCTGAGGCCGGCCGACGGCGCCCGACCGGGCGGTGAACGGCCATGAGCTTTTCGTTCCATCTTCGTGCGGCGCCCACTTCCGGGGTGCGCGCGCTGCATGCCTCGACGGTGACCCTCGCGGCCGCGGGCTTCGCGCTCGCGGCCTGGCTCGGTCCGCCGGCCTGGGCGGGCGCGTGGATCGGCGGCGGCGTCGCGGCTTGCTGGGCCGCCTGGCGCTATGGCGGCCGGCGCCTGTCGTGGGGCCGGCTCAGCGTCGACGAGTCGGGGGACGGCCGCTGGGAGGCGCAGGACGACGCAGCGGCAGAGGGCGCGCGAACCGTCAGGATCGAGCGGTGGTGCGCGACCGAGCGCCTGGTCTGGCTGCGCCTTGCCGAGACCGGCGATGGCGGGCGCCGCGACACGCTGATCGCGCGCGATGCCTGCAGCGCCGAGCAATGGCGCTGCCTGCGGGCGTGGCTGAACTGGCTGGGGCGCGGATGAGCTTGAATTTGCCGCGCCGGCATCCCATCTCCTCGATTAACCTTGAAATCCGGGCGAACCGCCAATGGCTCAGACGACGATGAAGAAACTGATGCTGGCCGCGATGCTGGCGCTGGCGGCGCTCGCCGGCGGCTGGGCGCCGCAGGCGGCGATCGCGCAGGGCCGCCAACTGCCCGACTTCGCCGACCTCGTGGAGCGCGCCGCGCCGGCCGTGGTCAACATCCGCACCACCGAGCGCGCACGCAGCGATCGCTCGCAATTGCCGCAGTTCCCGATGCCCGAAGGGCTCGACGAGAACGACCCGTTCTACGAGTTCTTCCGTCGCTTCTTCCCGCCTCGCCAGTCACCTTCGCCGGCGCCGCGCGGCCAGGGCGACGAGGTGCCTCGTGGCGTCGGTTCCGGCTTCGTGATCGCCAGTGACGGCTACGTGATGACGAACCACCACGTGGTCGACGGCGCTGACGAAATCTACGTCACGCTGGCCGACAAGCGCGAGTTTCGCGGCAAGCTGATCGGCTCGGACCGGCGCACCGACGTGGCCCTGGTGAAGATCGAAACGACCGACCTGCCCAAACTGCCGATCGGCGATTCCCGCAAGTTGCGGGTCGGCGAGTGGGTCATCGCGATCGGCTCGCCGTTCGGTCTCGACAGCACGGTGACCGCCGGCATCGTCTCGGCCAAGAGCCGCGACACCGGCGACTACCTGCCGTTCATCCAGACCGACGTGGCGGTGAACCCGGGCAATTCGGGCGGCCCGCTGCTCAACATGGCGGGCGAGGTGGTCGGCATCAATTCCCAGATCTACAGCCGAACCGGCGGCTTCATGGGCATCTCGTTCGCGATCCCGATCGACGAGGCGATGCGCGTGGCCGACCAACTGCGCACCAGCGGCCGGGTGATCCGCGGCCGGATCGGCGTGGGCATCGCCGAGGTGACGCGCGACGTGGCCGGGCCGCTCGGGCTGGCCAAGGCGTCGGGCGCCCTGGTGCGCAGTGTCGAGGGCGGCGGGCCGGCCGAGAAGGCCGGGATCGAGGTGGGCGACATCATCCAGCGCTTCGACGGCAAGGCGATCGAGCGTTCGAGCGACCTGCCCCGGCTGGTCGGCGGCACCGCACCGGGCTCGAAGGTGGCCGTGCAGGTCTGGCGACGCGGCGAGCAGAAGACGCTGTCGATCACGGTCGCCGAAATGGAGCCCGACCAGGTTGCGAGCCAGAACGGGCGGCAGCCTGCGCAACCGCGCGGCGGCAGCGCGCCGCAGAAGGCGCCGAACGCGCTCGGGCTCGTCGTGGCCGACATCCCGGCCGACCGCAAGCAGCAGCTGCGGTTGCGCAACGGCGTCGTGGTCGAGTCCGCCGACGGCGCGGCCGCCCGCGCCGGCATCCGCACCGGCGACATCGTGATGGGCGTGAACAACCAGGAGGTCACCAGTGCGCGCCAGTTCGCCGAACTGGTCGCGAAGCTCGATCCATCCCGAACCGCGGTGCTGCTGGTCCGCCGCGGCGACAACGCCCAGTTCATCCCGGTACGACCCGATCGTCGCTGACCCGGCCCGATCGGCGGCGGGGCTCGGTAGGGCCCCGCCACTGGTAAAATGCCGGTTTCTGCGCGCCCCCGGCGCGCTTTTCGTTTGCCGCGCGACTCGACCGGTACCCCGGCTTCCCGATGCAGCACATCCGCAATTTCTCGATCATCGCGCACATCGATCACGGCAAGTCGACGCTGGCCGACCGCCTGATCCAGCGCTGCGGCGGGTTGTCGGACCGCGAGATGGCCGAGCAGGTACTCGATTCGATGGCGCTCGAGCGCGAGCGCGGCATCACGATCAAGGCGCAGACCGCCGCGCTGCAGTACACGGCCGCCGACGGCCAGGTCTACGACCTGAACCTGATCGACACCCCGGGCCACGTCGATTTCTCCTACGAGGTGAGCCGCTCGCTGTCGGCCTGCGAAGGCGCGCTGCTGGTCGTCGACGCGTCGCAGGGCGTCGAGGCGCAGACCGTGGCCAACTGCTATACGGCGATCGAGCTGGGCGTCGAAGTGGTGCCGGTGCTGAACAAGATGGACCTGCCGCAGGCGGACCCCGATTCGGCCGCCGCCGAGATCGAGGACGTCATCGGCATCGACGCCAGCGACGCGATTCGCGCCAGCGCCAAGACCGGCCTGGGCATCGACGAGATCCTCGAGGCGATCGTTGCCCGCATCCCGGCGCCCAGGGGCGACCCCGATGCGCCGCTGCAGGCGCTGATCATCGATTCCTGGTTCGACAACTACGTCGGCGTCGTGATGCTGGTGCGGGTGTTCAACGGCACGCTGCGTCCGCGCGACCGGATCCGGCTGATGGCCACCGGCGCGGCGTATTCCTGCGAGCAGGTGGGCGTGTTCACCCCGAAGTCCGCGCCGCGCGACGCGCTCAGTGCCGGCATGGTCGGCTTCGTGATCACCGGCATGAAGGAGCTGAAGGCGGCCAAGGTCGGCGACACGATCACGCTGGTCAGCCCGTCGGCACCGGCGCCTCTGCCCGGGTTTCGCGAGATCAAGCCGTCGGTGTTCGCCGGCCTGTATCCGGTCGAGGCGAACCAGTTCGAGGCGATGCGCGAGGCGCTCGAGAAGCTGCAGCTGAACGACGCCTCGCTGCAGTTCGAACCGGAGGTGTCGCAGGCGCTCGGTTTCGGCTTCCGCTGCGGCTTCCTGGGCCTGCTGCACATGGATATCGTCCAGGAGCGGCTCGAGCGCGAGTTCGACATGGACCTGGTCACCACGGCGCCCACCGTGGTCTACGAGGTCCTGCTGCGCGACGGCACCGTGCTCAGGGTGGAAAATCCGTCGAAGATGCCCGAACCCTCGAAGATCGAGGAGATCCGCGAGCCGATCGTCACGGTGACGATCTTCACGCCCCAGGAATACGTCGGCAACGTGATCACGCTGTGCACGAACAAGCGAGGCGTGCAGGTCAACATGGCCTACCACGGCCGACAGGTTCACCTGACCTACGAGCTGCCGATGAACGAGATCGTCCTCGACTTCTTCGACAAGCTGAAGTCCACGTCGCGCGGCTACGCGTCGATGGACTACGAGTTCAAGGAGTACCGCGCCTCCGACGTCGTGAAGCTCGACATCCTCGTGAACAACGAGAAGGTCGACGCGCTGTCGCTGATCGTGCACCGTAGCGTTTCGCAGAGCCGCGGCCGCGAGGTGGCCGCCAAGATGCGTGAGCTGATCCCGCGCCAGATGTACGACGTGGCGATCCAGGCTGCGATCGGCAGCAACATCGTCGCGCGCGAGAACGTCAAGGCGCTCCGGAAGAACGTGCTTGCGAAGTGCTACGGCGGGGACATCACCCGCAAGAAGAAGTTGCTCGAGAAGCAGAAGGCCGGCAAGAAGCGGATGAAGCAGGTGGGCAGCGTCGAGATTCCGCAGGAGGCCTTCCTAGCCGTGCTCAAGGTTGACGAGCGCTGAACGCCATCCCAGGACCGACCCGAAAGCCCCGCACGATGAACTTCGCACTGATCCTCTTCCTGCTGCTGGTCGTGACCTTCGCGGCCTGGCTGGCCGACCGCTTCGTGTTCCAGCGCCGGCGCCTGCGGGCCGCCGAGGCTGCCGTCGCCGCGTTCGAGCGCGATGCGGCGCCGCGCCTGCGCGCATCGATGGGCGAGCCCGCGGTCGCGACCGAGCGCGAGCGGCTGCGCGCCACGCACGAAAAGCAGCCGCTGTGGCTGGAGTACACCGCCGGCCTGTTCCCGGTCATCGCGGTCGTGTTCCTGCTGCGCTCGTTCGTCGCCGAGCCGTTCAAGATCCCGTCGGAGTCGATGCTGCCGACCCTGTACGTCGGCGACCTGATCCTGGTGAACAAGTTCAGCTACGGGGTGCGCCTGCCGGTCGTCCACACGAAAGTGCTCGACGTCGGCTTGCCGCAGCGCGGCGACGTGATGGTCTTCCGCTTCCCGCAAGACCCGTCGGTCGACTACATCAAGCGGGTCATCGGCGTGCCGGGCGACAAAATATCCTATGAAAACAAGCGCTTGGCGATCAACGGCGTCGAAGTTCCGCTTTCGCCGGCCGGCGAATTCGAGGACCGCCGGCGGCTGGCGATCTATCCGCAATATTCAGAAAAGATCGGAGATATCGCCCATAAGGTATTGACAGAATTGGATAAACCGTCTGACATTCAACCTGTGCTGCGCTTTCCCCACTTCGACCAGTGCCATTACCACAGTCGGGGCGTCACCTGCACCGTGCCTGCGGGCCACTACTTCATGATGGGCGACAATCGCGAGAACAGCCTCGACAGCCGGTTCTGGGGTTTCGTCCCCGAACGCAATATCGTCGGGAAGGCTTTCTTCATCTGGATGAACTTCGGCGACCTGAGCCGCATCGGAAGGTTCCAATGAGCCCGATCCGCATTCCGCATCGCTCCCACGAATCGCGCCGCCGGCAGCGCGGCCTTTCCCTGATCGGCCTGCTCGTCGTCGGCGCCCTGATCGTCTTCGGCGCGCTGCTGGCGATGAAGGTGGTGCCGTCCGCGCTCGAGTACAACGCCATCCGAAGCGCGGTCACCAAGGTCGCGTCGGCGGGCGGCACGACGGTGCGCGACTACCAGGTCGCGTTCGACCGCTATGCGGCGGTCGACGACATCACGTCGATCACCGGCAAGGACCTGGTGATCGAGAAGCGCCAGGACGGCCAAACGGTGATCTCGTTCCAGTACGAGAAGCGCATTCCGCTGTTCGGACCGGCGTCGCTGGTGATCGATTACCGGGGCAGCGCGCAATGACGGTTGCCGTCCCATGACCCTCGACGACCTGCAGCGGCAACTCGGGCATCGGTTCGCCGATGCTTCGCTGCTGCGGCAGGCGTTGACGCATCGCAGCCACGGACAGCCGAACAACGAGCGGCTCGAGTTCCTCGGCGACTCGGTGCTCAACTGCGTCGTCGCTGCGATGCTGTACCGCCACTTCGGGCGCATCGACGAGGGAGACCTCTCGCGGTTGCGCGCCAACCTGGTCAAGCAGCAGTCGCTCTACGAGATCGCCCAGCGCCTCGGCCTGAGCCAGTACCTGCTGCTCGGCGAGGGCGAATTGAAGAGCGGCGGCTTTCGCCGGCCGTCGATCCTCGGCGACACGCTCGAGGCGATCGTCGGTGCCGTCTTCCTGGACGCGGGCTTCGAGGCGGCGCAGTCGGTCATCGCAGCGCTGTACGAGCCGGTGCTCAAGACCGTCGATCCGCGGACCCTCGGCAAGGACGCCAAGACGCTGCTGCAGGAGTACCTGCAGGGCAAGAAGCTGCCGCTGCCCGTCTATGCGGTAGTTGCCACGCACGGGGCGGCGCACAGCCAGGTGTTCGAAGTCGAGTGCTCGATCCCGAAGCTGAAGGTCCAGGTGCTGGGCAGCGGCGCCAGCCGGCGCGCGGCCGAGCAGGCCGCCGCGCGGGGTGCGCTCGACGCGGCGCAGGCGCTGGTGCCGGCGGGCGCGAAGCGATCGCGCGCCCGCGCCGATCGCGCGGACAAGACCGAACGTCCCGACAAGGCCGAACGTCCCGACAAGGCCGAACGTTCCGACAAGGCCGAGCGGGCGGAGAAGGCGGAAAAGGCGGACGCCCCGGACAAGCCCGAGCCGGCCGAACGCGGCTCGCGCGGCCTGCGCGCCGCCGCTGCGGGTGCGGCAACGCACGGCGCCGCGCGGCCGGACCCCGATGCCGAGCCGCGCGTGGCGGCCCATGGCGACGACGCCGCTCGAGACGAGGCCTCCGGCCTCACGCCGCTGCCCGCCAGCGTCGAGGAATCGCGCCCGGCCCGCGCAGCCTGAACAACGCGGCCCTGCCATGTTTCGCTGCGGGCATGTCGCGATCGTCGGGCGTCCCAACGTCGGCAAGTCGACGCTGCTGAACCGACTGGTCGGCCAGAAACTGTCGATCACCTCCGACCGACCGCAGACCACCCGCCACCGCATCGTCGGGGTCGTCACGCGCCCCGACGCACAGTTGCTGTTCCTCGACAGCCCCGGCTACCAGGCACGCGCCGGCGGCGCGCTCGATCGCGTGATGAATCGAACTGCGCTGCAGGCCGCCGAGGACGCCGACGTCGTCGTGATGTTGTGCGACGGCCGCAAGTGGACGCAAGTCGACGAGCAGCTCGCACGCCTGTTGCCGACCGACCGGCCGGTGCTGCTCGCGGTGAACAAGATCGACGCGGTGGCCGACAAGGGTCGCCTGCTGGCGCTGGTCGAGCGGGCGCGGCACTGCCGCGAGTTCGACGAAGTGGTGCCGATCAGTGCGCGAACCGGTCGCCAGGTCGACCTGCTGCTCGACCTGTGCGCCGCGCGCCTGCCCGAAGGGCCGGCGCAGTTCGACGCCGACGCGCTGACCGACCGCAGCGAGCGGTTCCTGGCGGCCGAGCTGATCCGCGAGAAGCTGTTTCGCCAGCTCGGCGACGAGTTGCCCTATGCAAGCACCGTCGAGATCGAGCGATTCGAGGAGACGCCGAAGCTGCGCCGCGTGCACGCCGCGATCCTCGTCGATCGCGAGAGCCAGAAGCCGATCGTGCTGGGCGCGGGCGGCGAGCGGATCAAGCGCATCGCGACCGAGGCGCGCATCGACCTCGAGAAGCTGCTCGGCGCGAAGGTCTACCTCGAGCTGTTCGTCAAGGTGAAGTCGGGCTGGGCGGGTAGCGAACAGAGCCTGCGGGCCTATGGCTACGAGTAGGACGCAGGAACCGGCCTGGCTGCTGCACTCGACGCCGTACCGGGAGACCAGCCTGATCGTGGACCTGTTCACCCGCGAGCACGGGCGGATCGCGGCGGTGGCCAAGGGGGCCAAGCGCCCCCGGTCGGCGCTTCGCGCGGTGCTGCTGCAGTTCCAGCCGCTGCTGGTCGCCTATACCGGCCAGCGCGAGTTGCGAACGTTGACCGGCGTCGAGTGGACCGGCGGCCAGGCGGCGCCCGAGGGGGATGCGTTGCTGTGCGCGTTCTACCTGAACGAGCTGCTGATCCGGCTGCTGCCGCGCGAGGACCCGCATCCGCCGCTGTTCGACGCCTACGCCGACGCAATCGCCGGGCTGGCCGGCGGTGCGGCGCTCGACGAGACACTGCGCCGCTTCGAGTGGCAACTGCTGCGCGAGATCGGCTACGCGCCCGACCTGGGCCACGACGCGGCGGGCCGGCCGATCGAGGCGGGGCGGCGCTACCGCTGGAGCCCGTCCGACGGCTTCGTCGCCGAGGAGCCTTCCGCCGGCCGCCATGCCGAGGCGGCGATCAGCGGCGCGACGCTGGCCGAACTCGCCGCCGGGCGGTTCGTCTCCGCAGCGGGCCGGCAGCAGGCAAAATACCTGACACGCGCGATCCTCTCGCACCACCTCGAAGGCGCGCCGCTGAACACCCGGCAGATCCTGATCGACCTGCAGAAGCTCTGAACCGCCATCTCGGCCCAGCCCGGATCCTCCCGCCATGATCGAACTCGGCGTCAACATCGACCACGTCGCCACCGTGCGACAGGCGCGCCGCACCTACGAACCCGACCCCGTCTGGGCGGCGGTGGAAGCGCACCTGGGCGGCGCCGACGGCATCACCGTGCACCTGCGCGAGGACCGCCGACACATCCAGGACGCCGACGTGCGGCGACTGCGCGAGCTCACGCACATCAAGCTGAACCTCGAGATGGCCGCCACCGACGAGATGGTCGACATCGCGCTGCAGCTTCGCCCGGAGATGGCGATGCTGGTGCCCGAGGGCCGCCACGAAATCACCACCGAGGGCGGGCTGGACATCGCGGCCCAGACGGGCCGGCTCGCGAAGGTCGTGGCGAAGCTCGCCGACGCGGGCATCGTGAGCAGCGTGTTCATCGACGCCGAACTGCGCCAGGTCGAGGCGGCGGCGCGGATCGGCGCGCGTGTCTGCGAGCTGCACACCGGGCCGTATGCGCACGCCTTCCACTCGCAGGGGCGCGACGCCGAGAGCCCCCCGGTGCTGGCCGAACTGGCCAGGCTGCGCGACGCCGGCGCCGCGATCCGCGGGCTGGGCATGCGTTTCAACGCCGGACACGCGCTGAACTACTTCAACGTGCAGCCGGTGGCGGCGCTGCCCGGCGTGCGCGAGCTGCACATCGGGCACGCGATCGTCTCGCGTGCGCTGTTCGTCGGTATGCGCGAGGCGGTGCGCGAGATGAAGCGCCTGATCCGCGAGGGCGCCGCGGGCCGCGCCTCATGATCTACGGGATCGGCACCGACATCGTGATGGTCGCGCGGGTGCAGGGCCTGCTCGACCGCTACGGCGAGCGCTTCGCGCGGCGCGTGCTCGGGCCCGACGAGTTGGCCGAGTACCAGCGCCGCCTGGACAAGGCCGGACACGGCAACGGCTATGCCGCGCGCTACCTCGCCAAGCGCTTTGCCGCGAAAGAGGCGTTCAGCAAGGCGCTGGGGCTCGGCCTGCGCGGCCCGATGACGCTGTTGTCGCTGCAGGTGCTCAACGATGCCCGCGGCCGTCCGGTGGCGAGCGCGCGCAACGAGCTCGAGCCGTACCTGCGCGAGCGCGGCCTGGTCGCGCACGTCTCGCTGTCGGACGAGGTCGACAGCGCGGTGGCGTTCGTGATCCTCGAGCAGAAGGGGCACTGATGGAGCGGACGGGGCAGGCAGGGCAGGTGGACGCGCAGGCGGCGCACGAGGGCCGGATGAAGCTGCCGCGCGGGCCGGTGGTCGTCGACGTCCAGGGGCTCGCGCTCGACGACGCCGAACGGACGCGACTGATGCACCCGCTGGTCGGCGGGGTGATCCTCTTCGCCCGCAACTTCGAGTCGCGCAAGCAGGTGGCGCGCCTGTGCGACGAGATCCACTCGCTGCGCCGGCCCAAGCTGCTGGTCTGCGTCGACCACGAGGGCGGGCGGGTGCAGCGCTTCCACAAGGGGTTCACGCGCGTACCGCCGATGCGCGAGCTCGGCCGCCTCTGGGACCGCGACGTCCTCGGCGCGTGCCGGCGTGCGACCGAGGTCGGCCAGACGATCGGGCGCGAGCTGCGCGAGGTCGGCGTCGACCTCAGCTTCACGCCGGTGCTCGACCTCGACTGGGGCCGCTCGGGGGTCATCGGCGACCGGGCGTTTCACGCCGACCCGCGCGTCGTCGCGATGCTGGCGCGTTGCCTGACCCACGGCCTGCTGCTGTCGGGCATGGCCAATTGCGGCAAGCACTTCCCCGGCCACGGCTGGGCCCAGGCCGACTCGCACGTCGCGGCTCCGCGCGACGAGCGCGACCTTCAGACGCTGCTCGCCCACGACGCCGCGCCGTACGGCTGGCTGGGCGACACGCTGCTGTCCGTGATGCCTGCCCACGTCGTCTATCCGCAAGTCGACGCCCAGCCGGCGGGGTTTTCCCGGCGCTGGCTTCGCGACATCCTGCGCCGCAAGCTCGGCTTCCAGGGGCTGATCTTCAGCGACGACCTGACCATGGAAGGAGCGTCGGTGGCCGGCGACATCGTCGCGCGTGGCCGCGCGGCGCTTGCCGCGGGCTGCGACATGGTGCTGGTCTGCAACCGGCCCGACCTTGCCGACGAGTTGCTGGCCGGACTCGACTGGAGCCCGTCGGCGCGCTTCACCAGGCGGCTGAAGGCGTTGTTCCGCGACTGAGCGGGGCGGGGAACCGGTGACGAACGGGCCCGATCCCCAGGCGGAGACCCCGCAGGCGGAGCCATTCGACCTGCGCGACTTCCTCGTGCGCCTGCCGAACCGTCCGGGCGTCTACCGGATGATCGGTGCCGGCGACGCGGTGCTCTACGTCGGCAAGGCGCGCGACCTGAAGAAGCGGGTGTCCTCGTACTTCACGCGCAGCCAGCAGAGTCCGCGCATCGCGCACATGCTCGAGCGCGTCGTTCGCGTCGAGACCACGGTGACGCGGTCGGAGGCCGAGGCGCTGCTGCTCGAGAACAACCTGATCAAGACCGCGGCGCCGCGCTACAACATCCTGTTTCGCGACGACAAGTCGTATCCGTACCTGAAGCTCACCGGCCACGAGTTCCCGCGCATCGTCTACTACCGGGGCGCCGTCGACAAGCGCAACCGCTACTTCGGACCGTATCCGAACGCCTGGTCGGTGCGCGAGGCGATCCAGGCGCTGCAGAAGGTGTTCCGGCTTCGCACCTGCGAGGACTCGGTGTTCGCGAACCGGTCGCGGCCCTGCCTGCTGCACCAGATTGGCCGCTGCAGCGCGCCGTGCGTGGGGCTGGTCGACGCGCGCGGCTACGCCGAGGACGTCGAGGCCGCGGCGCGCTTCCTGCAGGGTGGCCAGCGCGAGGTGCTGGCCGACATCGAGGCGAAGATGCACGCGGCGGCAGCCGAGCTGAGGTTCGAGGAGGCGGCGCAGTTGCGCGACCGGTTGAGCGCGCTCGCGCGGATGCAGTCGCGGCAATCGATGGAGGCGGCGCAGGACGTCGACGCGGACATCGTCGCCGCAGTCGTTCGCGGCGGCCGCGCCTGCGTGAACCTGGCGATGGTGCGTGGCGGCCGGCACCTCGGCGACAAGGCCTGGTTCCCCGCGCACGCCGCCGAAGGCGGCGAAATGGCGACCCCGGCCGAGATCGTCGAGGCCTTCGTCGCCCAGCACTACGACGGCATGCCGGTGCCGCCCGTACTGGTGGTCGATGGCGTCGCGCCCGACGAGGCACTGCACGACTGGCTGCAGCAGCAGGCGGGCCACCCGGTGCAGTGGATTCGCCAACCGCAGGGAATGCGCCGCGAGTGGCTCGAGCTCGCCCGGCAGAACGCGCAACTGGCGATCGCGCGGCTGCTATCGGAGGAGGGCTCGCAGAAGGAGCGCACGCGCGCGCTGGCCCGCACGCTCGGGCTCGACGACGGCGGCGACCTCGACCGCTTGCGCGTCGAGTGCTTCGACATCAGCCACACGATGGGCGAGGCGACGCAGGCGTCGTGCGTCGTGTACCAGCACCACGCGATGCAGCGCGGCGAATATCGCCGCTTCAACATCGAAGGCATCGTCGGCGGCGACGACCCGGCCGCGATGCGGCAGGTACTCACGCGGCGCTATTCGGACGCGCCGGTGCCCGACGTCGTGCTGATCGACGGCGGCGCGACGCAGGTCGGCGCGGCGCGCCAGGTGTTCGAGGAGCT
>CALMSQ010000085.1:0-41028 GCA_937872345.1 uncultured Burkholderiales bacterium
GCCTCGAGCACGATCGCGCCCGGGCGCCCGGCAGCGAAGCGCGCGTACCAGTCGACGTTGTCGTCGGTGACGAAGCCGTCTTCGGTGGCCCGCCACGGCACCATCGCGGGAACCCAGGTGCGCGTGGCGAGCTTGAACGGCCCGGCCTCGAGCCGGCTGAACAGGCGCGAGCGGCTCGCGTCGTCGCGGGACGGCCACTGGCCGGGCTTCGTCTTCCACTTGATCTTTTGCGGGGGGCGCCACATGCGGGGCTCCTTGTCGCCGACGGCGGTCGGCGTTCGAGGTTGCGATATAGTTCAAGCTTAAACTATTTAACCCTGAATGATCAAGCCCTCCGGAGAGAATGTTCCGTCGGAACCTCGGGGCCTCACCGAACCAACAGCCGTGCGGTAGACTGCCCGCCCTGAGTGTGGCGGAGTTCCGCTGCGGCACGCTTCGAGAACGGGTGCAATGGACGAACACACCGAGCGGCAGGCTGGCGGCTCCCAGGGCGGCATCGAGACGCGCGTCTGGCTTCGCATGCTCGCCTGCAGCAACCTGATCGAAAGCGAGCTGCGCAATCGGCTGCGCGAGGACTTCGGTACCACGCTCGCGCGCTTCGACGTGCTTGCCCAGATCGCGCGGCCGCCTGCGGAGCCGACGATGAGCGAACTGTCGCAGCGTCTGATGGTGACCAAGGGCAATATCACCGACGTCATCGGTCGCCTCGAGGCCGAGCAGCTCGTCGTGCGGCGCCGGGATGCCGCCGACGCACGGGTGATGCGCGTGCACCTGACCGCCAGGGGGCGCCGACTGGTCGGTGCGATGGTCCCGGCGCACAATGCCTGGCTAGGGGAACTGCTGCGCGAGTTCGATCGCGACGAGTTGCGCCAGCTCGATGCGCTGCTCGGACGATTGCGAACGACGTTGCGGGCGCAACACCCGGCGTGAGCGGTGGTTGGCTTGCCAGGCAGCCGAGCGATCGGCGATAATTGATTCAAGCTTGAACCAAGTATCGCATCGGGAGGCGGAATGTCCGCAGCAACGCACAAGGGCCGGCCGCTTGCTGGCAGGCATGCCGCCGTCACCGGCGGCGGGCGCGGCATCGGCGCCGCCATCGCCGCCGCGCTTGCCTCGCGCGGGGCGACGGTTTCCCTGCTCGGGCGCACCGCGAAGACGCTCGATGCGACCGCGCAACGGCTTGCGGGCGATCACGGGGTCGCCGTGGGATCGGCGGTCGCCGACATCGCCGACGAGGCGTCGATCACGAGCGCGGTCGCCGCATGCGCCGCCGCGCGCGGGCCGGTGGACATCCTCGTGAACAACGCCGGCATCGCGCCGTCCGCGCCGTTCCTGAAGAGCGATGCGAAGCTCTGGCGCGAAGTGCTCGACGTCGACCTGATGGGCGCGGTGTACGCGACGCGCGCGGCGTTGCCGGGGATGCTCGCGGGCGGGTGGGGGCGCTTGGTCAACGTCGCGTCCACCGCAGGCCTGACCGGCATGCCCTACGTCACTGCCTATTGCGCGGCCAAGCACGCGCTGGTCGGCTTCACGCGCGCGCTCGCGATGGAAACCGCGCGCAAGGGGATCACCGTCAACGCGGTCTGCCCCGGATACTCCGATACCGACATCGTCGGGGACGCGCTCGCGAACATCGTCGCGAAGACCGGCCGCTCGCGCGACGAGGCGCTCTCGAATCTGGTGGCGCACAACCCTCAGGGGCGCCTGATCCAGCCCGAGGAGGTCGGCGAAACGATCGGCTGGCTGTGCAGCGAAGCGGCTGCGTCGGTCACCGGGCAGAGCATCGTGATCGCGGGCGGCGAGCTGATGCCGTAGATGGGGCGGCCGTTTCCGCGCGTCAGCGGCGCGACAGCGCCATCGCGAGGATCAGGATCGCGCCGATTGCGATGGTTTGCGCATAGGCGCCGATCTGCATCAGGTTCATGCCGTTCTGGACCAGGACGATCAGCAGGGTGCCGATCACGACCTTCAGCGTGCGGCCGAGGCCGCCGGACAAGCTCACCCCGGCGATGACGCATGCGGCGATCGACTCGAGCGGCAGGCTCGCGCCGATGTTCGATTCGCCCGTGTCGAGGCGGGCAGTCAGGAGCAGTCCCGAGAGCGCGGAGAGCAATCCGGCGATCGCGAACGCACCGATGGTCACCTGAGTGGTGCGCACGCCCGAGAGATAGGCGGTGCGAAGGTTACCGCCGGTCGCGTAGAGGTGACGCCCGTAGCGGGTCCACTCGAGCAGCGCGTAGATCGCGAGCACGACTGCGGCCGCGATCAGCGACGGCACGGGAAGCCCCGCGATTCGGCCGAAGCCGAAGATTTCGCCGAACCCCGGAGGCAACCCGTAGACCGGGACGCCGCCGCTGACCAGCAGGGTCAGGCCGAAAGCCACCGACGACATGCCCAGCGTCATCATGAATGCCGGGATGCGTAGCACCGCGGTACCGAAACCGTTGAGCAAGCCGATCCCCACGCCTACTGCGAGGCCTGCCGCACTGCCGGCGGCGATCGCCAGCCCCGGCGATTCGGGCCAGGCGGCGTGCGCGGCGGCCATGACGGTCGCGCCGACCACCGAGGCCAGCGCGACGACCGTCCCGACCGATAGGTCGAGGCCTCCCCCGATCAGCACGACGAGTTGTGCCA
Organism: uncultured Burkholderiales bacterium; assembly: GCA_937872345.1. GTDB lineage: Bacteria > Pseudomonadota > Gammaproteobacteria > Burkholderiales > Burkholderiaceae_E > Zeimonas. The sequence goes on from CALMSQ010000085.1 coordinate 2,635, forward strand.
GCGAGACGATCATCAGGTAGACCGACTGGCGCGATACGTTGATCAGGTTGTCGGTGCTCAGGAAGCCGGGCGCTTCCAGCGAGAACACGGTGACCGCGAGTGCAAACAGGACCGGAAGCACGATGGCCTCGCGGTTCCTCGCGAGCCAGGCGCGCGCGCTGACTCGAGCAGGGGTCGTGGAGCGGACGGGGGCGTGCGGGGACATCGATGCGGCCATTTCAATCGTCATTCGAAGAACTGTTCGAGGATGCGCTGTTCGTTGTAATCGCCGCGCCCGAATTCCGCGGCAAGGCGTCCGCCGCGCATGACGAGTAGGCGGTGCGACAGGCCCATCAGCTCCGGCAGATCGGACGACACGAGCAGGATGGCTGCGCCGTTGGCGCTCAGGCCTGCGAGGTATTCGTAGATCGAATGACGCGCGCCCATGTCCACGCCGACCGTCGGCTCGTCGAACAGGTAGACACCGACGTCCTGGCCGAGGCCCTTGGCGAGCAGGGCCTTCTGCTGGTTGCCGCCCGAGAAATTGCCGATGGCCTCGCCGACCCGTCCGGTCGGGAAATCGACCCGCTTCGAGAGCCGGCCGACCATTTCGGACTCGCGTCGGCGGCGCAGCAGGCGGCCCGCAAGGTGACCAAAAGACAGCGAGGACAGCGAGATGTTCTCGCGTGCCGGGCGCATCATCACAAGGCCGTCGCGTTTGCGATCCGGAGGCGAATACCAGACGCCCGCAGCGATGGCGTCGGCCGGGTGGCGAAACCTTCGGGTCCGTCCGTCGACGAGCAATTCACCCGCGGCGATTCGCTGCAGGCCGAAGCATGCCTGCGCGAGTTCGCTCTTTCCACAGCCGACGAGCCCGGCCACGCCGACGATTTCGCCGGCGCGGACTTCCAGGCTCGCATCGATGACCGACTCGTGCGCGGTCGACAGTCCTCGGAGGGCGAGACGGACGGGTGCCTGCGTCGCGACCGGCACCGAGGCCGGGTAGATATCGGACAGCGCGCGACCCGTCATGAGCTCCACCAGTCTCGACTCCGGCGTGTCGGCCGGAACCGTGGCGACCAGCTTGCCGTCGCGCAGGACCGTCACGTCGTCGCCGATCAGCGGGATCTCGTGCATCCGATGCGTGATGTAGACGATCGCGGTGCCGCTCGCGCGCAGCTTCCCCATCAGCGCGAACAGTGCCTTGGTGTCGTGCTCGGACAGCGAGGCCGTCGGCTCGTCGAGGATCAGCACGCGCGGATCCTGCCGCACGGCCTTGCAGATCTCCACCATCTGCTGCTTGCCGCGCGCGAGCCGCTCGACCGGAGTGTCCGGACTCAGGTCGAATCCGAGCTCGGCGATCACGCGATGCGCCTGCGCGCGCGCCGACGATTTCGACAACAGGCCGGTGGGGCCGACCGGCTCTTCGCCCAGAGTGATGTTCTCGGCGACGGTCAGGTGCGGAATCAGCGAGAACTCCTGGAACACGGCGCGCACACCCTGCGCGCGCGCTTCGCTGACCGAGTGAAACGCGCCCCGATGCGAGCCGGTCTCGATCGTTCCGGCGCTGGGCTCGTTGGCCCCCGCGATCATCGAGATCAGCGTCGACTTGCCGGCGCCGTTCTCTCCGAACAGCACGTGCACCCGCCCGGCCATGAAGTCGAGGCTGGTCGGCGACAGCGCGAGATTGGATCCGTAGCGCTTGCTCAGCGCGCGAATGCGCAGAGCAGGTGTGCTCGTGCGCGACGGGTGCTCGACGGTGCCACAAGGATCTGTTGCGACGGGCGTCACATCGGAATCCCTCTTGTGCGGCAGCAGGTTGGCAAAAGCTCTCTCCTGGCGCGGTGCGGTGCCGGATCAATTGATCCGGATATTGGCTCTCTCCACGATCTCCTTCATGCGCCTGGACTCGTTCGCCAGCGACCTTCGGGTTTCTTCGGGCGTCGAAAAGACCGGCCTGGTGTCCATGGCCTTGAGGCGATCTTGAACGCTGGGGCGACGCAGAATGTCGTGCAGCAGGGTGTTCCAGCGCTCGATCAGTTGGGGTGGGGTGCCTTTGGGCATCGCCACCAGATACCCGAAGGTCAGGTCGAAATCGCCAGTGCCCGGAATGCGTGATTCCGCCACGGTCGGCACACCGGGCAACAAATCGCTGCGAGTCTTGCCGGATACCGCCAATGGCACGAACGCCCCGGTCTTGATGTGAGGCAGCACCCCCGACGCTACCAGGAACCCCGTATCGACGATGCCACCCAGGAGGTCGTTCACGGCCGGGGGATTGCCTTTGTACGGCACGTGGGTGAGTGTGGCAATACCGGTCGCGAGGGCAAAAGCCGCCATCGTGAGGTGGCCGGGTGACCCCGCTCCTGCGGTGGCGTAGGTCAGATCACGTTTTCGGGCAAGTTCGACCAACGCGTCGAGACTGTTCACCCCGAGTCGCTTGGGCACGACCAGCACCTGACTGAAGGAGCCTATATGTGCCACCGGTTCCAGAGCGGTGCTGGCATTGAACTGCGTATCGGTCATGAGCAGCGGGTTGACGGTAACCAGATTGGCAAGCGTGAGAATCAACGTGTAGCCATCCGGCGCGCTATGCGCGACATAGCTGCCCGCTATGTTGCCCGATGCGCCAGCCCGGTTTTCCACGATCACTGTCTGACCCAGGTCCTTCGCCGCCTCCGCCGCGAGTGTGCGTCCCAGGACGTCCAGCGGGCTGCCCGGGGTTGAAGTGACGACAAGAGAGACGGGGCGTTCCGGGTATCCGGCCTTGGCAGGGCCGGCGGCGACGACCAGGGCCAGAAGAGGTGCAGAAATCCAGGTGAGAAACGTCTTCGACATCGTCGACCCCCGAGCAGGAACGTGAAGGGGCCCGGATCGGGCCCGGGCGGTCGCAGTCCCCGGGACTGCACGGGCGGACGGAATCACTTCCCGACCTTGAACACCGGCTTGAACCCTGCCGGCGCGAGCACCGTGTCGGTCTTCAGCGTGCCGATGTCGTCCTTCGTGTACATCCGTCCGATCGGTCCGACGTCACGCAGCACCTCCTTGCCCTCGATCAGCCGTACCGCCTGGTCGACGGCGATGCGGCCGACGAGCACGACCGGGGCCATGTTGGAGGCTTCGATCGACTTGTTCTTCAGGCCCTGGTACACGCCCGGCGTGAGGTAGACCGACACCACCTTGACTTTCGAGGTCAGCCCCCGTGCGCGCAGGACCGGCACGGCGGCTTCGGCCGTGACCGCCGTGCCGGCGACGTAGTCGACGTCCTTGTGCGTCTGCAGGATGTCCTCGAGCAGGCGCGTCTGGACCTCCTTGCCGGTGTCGCCGTACTTCGTTTCGGCGATCTCGACGGCGCTGTCCTTGATCGCGTCGCGAAATCCGCTGTTGAACAACTCGACCCAGCCGGCGCCGGCCGGCCCGGGGAGCCAGGCGACCCTGACCGTCTTGCTGCCCTTCGGATGCTTCTCGGCGAGGTAGCGACCTGCACGGTAGCCTTCGTCGCGCGGCAGCGTCAGCGACCGGGCGCCGACGTCCTTCGACGTCATGCCGTTATAGGCGTCGACCACCGGAATGTTCTTCCGCTTGAGTTCCGCGACCAGGTTGCCGAGGCCGTCCTGCGAGATCGCGCCGACGATTACCGCCTTGGCGCCGCCGGCCACGCAGTTTTCGATCTGCGAGATCTGGTTGTTCAGCTGGGTGAAGCCGCCGGCGTCGAGGACGACAACGCGCACGCCGAGGCGCTTCGCTTCCTCGACGATCCCGTAGTTGGCGGCCAGCCAGAACGAGTCCTTCAGGTGGGGAAACGATACGCAGACGTTCCAGGGCTCGGCGGCCTTGGGCAGCGCGACGTAGTCGACCTGCGAGACCTTTCCGTCGGCCGAGGTCGAGTTCACCGGAAGCGGATACCAGTCGGCGGCGAGCGTGGCGGCCGGTGCGGCCAGGACGGTGGCCAGGGCCAGGGATGCCAGGAGGCGGGGGCTTGTCATGTCGGGTTCTCGTCGAGCAGGGTGGAAGGGGATGGGAGCCGTCGATACGCGGGATCAGGAACGCGCGCGCGCTAGCGGATGGCCGGTACGCAACTTGCCGAACGCGTAGCCCTGAAGGTGGGCCGCGCGCGTCACCAGCACGAACTTGATCGCCCATCCCGCCAGCAGTGCGAAGACGCCTGCTGCGGCGTTCGACACGGTCGTGACGGATCCGCCGGTGGTCAGCGCAAGAGCCAGCAGGATCACGGGCACCGCCGTGCCGGACACGAGCAGTGGCGCGTGAAGGCGCGCGACCAGCGCCAGCGTCGGTTCGGGCGCGCCGTCGCTTTTCAGGGCCGCCCGGTATTGGTACCAGGCCAGCGCGCGCGCCATGAGGCACCCCAGCAGCAGCCACCCGAGCCAGGCCGGTGTCGGTCCGGCCAGCGCCAGAAGCGCAACCGCGAGTCCGGCACCTTCGGCCAGGCCGGTGGCGACGACGAACGGGACGATCGCCTGCTGTCGCCAGGCGGGTACGCCGCGCGCCGCCCGCAGGATCCGGGCCTGGCAGTAGAGGAAGGCGAGCCCGCCGACCCCGGACGCCGCGAGCAGCGCGGGAACACCCAGCGCCAGGCCGGCAACCGCGAGTGCGAAGGTGGCCGAGGCGACGAACGCTTCGCGCGTCATCCACGATCTCTGCGGATGTCGGAACACGTTGAGCGCGCGCCACGGCCGGCCGATCTCGAGCCACACGCAGCCCAGTCCCGCGCCGACCAGTGCCAGCGCGAGCAGCGGCAGCGCCGAGCGGACAGCGTGACCGCCGTCGATGAGCACCGCCAGCGCAAGCAGTGCGCCGCCGGTTCCGCCGAACACGAAATTGCAGGCGGCGCGCCAGTCCCAGTGCCGCTGCAGGATCCGGGCGAACCTGATCACGTTCTCTCCTTGTCCCACAGGTAGTAGAAGCCCGGATCCGTGCCCAGTTCCTCGTGCATCTGGAACCATGGGCTGTTCGAAAGCAGTCTCGAGACGTTGCTGTCCGGATCCTCGATGTCACCGAACGTGAGCGCATCGGCGATGCAGGCGTTGGCGCAGGCGGGCGACGCCTCCGGGTCGACGCCTGGGGTCAGGCCCTGCGCCTTGCCGGCGTCGATGCGGTCGACGCAGAAGTTGCACTTCTGAGCGACCCCGAGCAGGCGGTCGTCGAAGCGCTTTTCCTCCGTGCGGGTGGGCTCGCCATAGGCAAACGCCGGCTTCTCGACCTTGTATCGCGCCTGGTACGGACAGGCCACCGCGCAGTACGCGCACCCGATGCAGATGTCGTAGTCGATCGTGACGATGCCGTCGTCGCGCTTGCGCGTGGCGGTGCTCGGGCACACGTCGAGGCACGGCGGGTCCGAGCAGTGCTGGCACCCCACCGGCATGAACGCGCGCTCGGTGTCGGGGTACTCGCCCATTTCGACGTCGAGCACCTTGCGCCATTGCACGCCCGGGGGCGTCGCGTTCGTGAGCTTGCAGGCGGCGGTGCAGGTCTGGCAACCGACGCAGCGCCGCAGGTCCGCGACCATCACGTAGCGGGTCATCGGGCGCGCTCCACGAGCCGGATGCGGACGCGGACCGCGTCGATCGACGACCCGGTGCCGTCGATCAGGTCCATCGACATCGGAACCAGGTCGTTCAGGCTCGGCATCGGGATGTCCTTGGCGAACGGCGTCTTCCAGTGGCCGAACTGGCCGATCATGACGATCACGTCGGGACGCACGCCTTGGCGCAGGAGCGCCCGCCCGCGTGTCTGGCCGACCGGCGACGTGACTTCGATCGTGTCGCCCTCGCCGATGCCCATCCCTTCGGCCTTGCGTGCGTTGATCATGATCCCGCTGTGGCCCGCGACGTTCTCGGCCACTTCGCGCATCAGCTGGATCCCGACGTTGCCGCCCCATGCGTACTGCATGCTGCGCGCGGTGAGCAGCCAGAACGGGAAGTCGGCGATGTCGACGTGGAAGTTGCGCCGGTAGACCCCGCCCCACAGCGCGTTGAGGTCCTTCCACTCCGGAAGGGCTTCGTAATCGTGGACCTGCAGGTCCCACCAGTCGATGCCGTTCTCGTGCAGGCGGTTTGCGAGCTGACGACCGATGCGCATCACGCGCTCCTGGTACGGCAGCTCGAAGCGGCGCTCCAGCTCGACCATGCGCGGGTACAGGTACCAGTTCAGCCTGGGGAACGGCTTCAGGCGGTAGCCGTGCTCCTTGAACCATTCCAGCCCGTCGGAGGCAGCGCCATCGGTGACGTCGATGCTCGCTGCGCGGCAGACCGCGTTCCAGATCTCTTCGACGCCGTGCGGCTCGTCGGTGTCGAGCGAGAAATCGTAGGTGTCGGTCTTGAGCGGCAGCCCGCAGACGCCCTGGTTGATCATCGTGTTGAACTCGCGCAGCAGGCCGGTGCGACGCGCGAGTTCGGTCGCGATCCAGGTGAACTCGCGCGTCTCGCCCTGCGGTTCCACGACGGGCTGGCGAAGCACCCAGCCACGCGACTCCCAGAATTGCTCCTCGTAGCGCGTGCCTCCGATCCGGACCAGCTGCGTGCCTTCGAGGTCGGTGCGATCGGGGAGGAGGATGTCGGCGAAATGATTGGTTTCGTCGTGCGTGTAGGCGAACGCGACCATGAACGGGAATCGCGCGATCGTCTCGCCCAGGCGCGTCGTCTCGGAGAACGAGATCAATGGGTTGCAGCGATAGACGAACCACACTTCGGGCGGATTCGGCACCGGCCAACTCGGCGCGCCCCGTCCCTGCAGCCGAAGCCAGGTCAGCGAAGTCGAGCCGACCGCCTGCGCATAGGGGCCGTCCCCGGTGCCGGGAATCAGCGTGCTGTAGGCGTGCCGCACCGTCGGCTTGGAGATCCAGTGCTCCCGGTCGGTCGGGTGGAACGGGTAGTCGAGAAAGCCGTCGGGGCCGGGCGTCACGGTCGCCCATCGGTCGTGGTCGAGCCACGGTTTGGACAGCAGCACGGTCGTGCCGAGAAGGCCCCCGGGTACCTCGAGGCCGCCGACCAGCACCATCAGGACCGTGCGCGCCCAGACGCACTCGTAGGAGCCCCAACCGTTGTTGACCGACTTGCCGATCGAGACGGCCACCGGCCGCAATGGCAACGTGCGGCCTGCGACCTCGATCGTCTCGCCGATGCGCGCATGCGAGAGAAATTCGTTGGCGATGCGGCGGATCGTGTTCGCCGGAACATCGCAGATCGGCGCGGCCCATTCGGGCGTGTGGCGCGCGACGTGCGCCATCAGCCTCGCGTGCGCGGGCACCGCATCGACGCCTGCGTGGCGCCAGACCTCGTCGTCGGCGCCGCGCTCGATCGCGTCGATGCTGAAGGTGCCGGTCAGCGCCGGGTCGATGCCGGCGGTGTCGTATGCAACGGCGCGCGCGGTGAGCAGGTCCCAGACGAGCGGCTTGTCGCTCTCCGGGTCGCGCAGATAATAGCCGTGCGGGCCGATCAGGTACGGCGACGCTGTCCGGTGCTTCAGAAACGGGACGTCGAGATCCCCGAGCGGATGCTCGTGCAGCAGCACGTTGACCATCGCGTAGAGGAAGGCCGAGTCGGTCTTCGGCCGGATCGGGATCCACTCCTTGGCCTGCGCCCCGGTGACCGACAGGTGTGGTTCGATCTGCACGCGCTTCATGCCCCGCACGCGCGCGTCGGCGCCGCGGCGCACGCTGGTGACGCCGCCCGACGTGTCGATGTTCAGGCCGAAAGAGACGACGTACTCGACCAGAGGCGTATCCGGACAGACGGTGAAGCCGCGGTGCCAGAGTTCGCCGTACAGGTGCTCGGTGTGCTTGCACTTGACCGTGCCACCTGCGCCCAGGCTCATGTCGATCGGGCCCCAGGCCGCGAAGAACGCCGGGAACGCGCCCATGAACATCAGCGGGGTACCGGCGCCCCCGGTGCTGAACGCGAACTTCGGGTCGCCGTTCTCGTCGAGCAGGCCGGCGCGGCGGATCGCGCCGAGCTTCTGCGCGATCGCGTCCAGTGCCTCGTCCCAGCTGATCGGCACCCAGCCTGGATCCTCGTTGCGGCCCTTGCGCGGATTCGTGCGCTTCATCGGCCGCAGCAGCCGGTTCGGGTTGTAGATCTTCTGGATCAGCCCGTAAGGCTTGACGCAGATCTTGCCGTCGGCGGGGTGCACGCCCCGCGCGTCGAAGTTGGGCTCGACCTTGGTTGCCACGCCGTCGACGACCTCGACCTTCAAGAGGTCGGGGCCGTTCACGCACTGGTAACAGTAGGTGGGCACTGTCTTGCGCGTGCCAGCGATCGGTTGCGTCATCGTCGCGCTATCCTGCACGGCGTCCATGCCGCGTACGCGACACGCTATTCCGGCGGGCGCCGCGCGGCTATCCGATAACTTCGCGGTTGATCCCGACAGAGCGGCAAAGTCAGGACCCCCAGGGCGTGCCGAGGTCGACGCCGCCGGGCGGCGCTCAACGCCGGCGCGAGGTCGCGAGGATCGAACGGATCAGCCCCGGAGGCTGGCCGCGCCGGTACAGGGTCGCCATCAGTCGCATATACGGATCGACATGCGTGAAGAACGCGCGATAGCCCTCGCACAGGTGATTCGATCCGGGCTCGCCCCCGGGCCCGGTGCCGAAACGATGCTTCGGGCAGCCCCCGTGGCAGGCGAATCGCACCGGACAGCTTCGACAGCGATCGGGCAATCGATCGCGCTTGGCCAGCCCGAACGCTATCTGACGCGGGTCGTCGACGAGCCGAGGGAGCCCCGTCTCGCGCACGTTGCCGAGGCGGTACTCCGGGTAGACGTAGTGGTCGCACGCATAGACCGATCCGTCGTGCTCGATCGCCAGTGCACGGCCGCAGGTCTCGCTGTGCACACAGACGCCGCCGGGCAGGCCCAGCCATCGGCCGAGCGCGTCATCGAATTGCTGCACCTGCACGTTTCCGGCGTCGCGCCGGACCCAGCGGTCGAAGATCGCGATCAGGAAGTCGCCCCATCCGGCGCCGTCGATGGACCAGTTGGTGGCCCGCGCCGTGCAGGACGCGGCCAGCGACGGCGCGCCGAGCGACAGGCCGCGCTCGCGCTCTGCGGTGGCGGGTGAGCGCTCGACGACGGGAATGAACTGCAGGTGCCGCGCTCCGGCGTCGAGCAGGAACCGGTACACCTCCAGCGGCTCGCCGGCGTTCGCGCGACTCACGCAAGTCAATGTATTGAACTCGACCTTGTGGCGGCGCAACACCGCCACCCCGCGCATCGTGGCCGTCCAGCTACCGCGTCCGTGCGGATCGATGCGGCTGCGGTCGTGGAGCGCTCTTGGGCCATCGAGGCTGACACCGACCAGGAAGTCGTTGTCCGAGAGGAACGCACCCCATTCGTCGTCGAGCAAGGTTCCATTGGTCTGCAGCGCGTTTCTGATCGTCCTGCCGTTCGCGTACCTGCGCTGCAGGTCGACGGCCTTGCGGAAATACTCCACGCCGAGCAACGTCGGCTCGCCGCCCTGCCAGGCGAAGTCGACCTGCGTGCCGGGCTGCGACTCGATGTATTGGCGAACGAATTCCTCGAGGGTGGAGTCGTCCATGCACCGCGTCGTGCGCGGGGGGAAGAGCGCCTCCTTCTCCAGATAGAAGCAGTAGCGGCACCGCAGGTTGCACAGCGGGCCGACTGGCTTGGCCATCAGGTGGAACGGGAGGTTCGCCCGCAAAACGATCGCTCCGGACAGAATGCTTGACACTATCAAGTTACCAATTGATCATGTCAAGCATCCAGCCAGTGTCGACGGAAATGAACCAGGCCGTACCGGATCGGGAGCGTCTCGCAAGGTTGTTTACGTTGCAGGTGCGCCGCTTCAACGTCCTCTACACGAGGGCCAGTACGATCATCTTCCGCCGCGACTACGGGCTCACTCTGAACGAATGGCGGACGCTGTCGGCGGCGTGGCTGGTCGGTAGCCCCGGGGTCACGCTGACGCAGTTGGCGGACGAGGCCGGCTTCGACGCGGGCCTGGCCTCGAGGCTGGTTGCGTCGCTGGTCCAGAAGGGGTTGCTCACCCGGGTCTCGCAGGCGCGGGATGCGCGGTTCGTCGACGTGCGCCCGACCGGGCGCGGCAATCGACTGGCGCGACGTATCTTCGGACTTTCCGTGCAGCGCAACGAGCGGCTGCTATCGCGGCTTGCGCCCGGGGCGCGTGATTCGCTCGAAACCTCGATGCATGCGCTGATCGACGAGGCGCAAGCGATGCTCGGCGAGGCGTCGGCCGGGGCAAAGGGGCGCAGGCAACCCGCAGCGAGGGGACAATGAGCGAGGCGGCTGCGGCGGAGACGATGGTGCGTCGGCCGAACTTTCTGGTCTTCGTCACCGATCAGCAGCGCGCCGATCACCTCGGTTGCTACGGAAGCCGTTGGCTGCACACGCCGAACATCGACTCGATCGCGCGGTGCGGTGTCGCGATGGACCGCGCCTACGTCGCATCGCCCGTCTGCATGCCCAACCGGTCGACACTCATGACCGGACGCATGCCCTCGGTGCACGGTGCGCGGCACAATGGCATCGCACTGTCGCTGCAGTCGGTCACGTTCCCCGACCTGCTCGCAGCTGCCGGCTACGCGACCGCGATGGTCGGGAAGTCACACCTACAGAACTTCACCGGCATGCCTGCAGTGTTGCGGGGTGACGCGATGGCCGGCCTGCCGCCGCCGGCGGCGCTGCAAGAGGCGCGGCGCCAGCAGCCCGGGGACTATCTGCAGGAAGACCTCGAGCGCTGGCGCGGCGACGACAGTTTCGAGCCCGAGCTGCCTTTCTACGGATTCCAGCATCTGGATCTCGCCGTCGGCCACGGTGACGAGGTCGACGGCCACTACGGTCGGTGGCTTCGTTCGCGCGCTCCTGATCTCGACCGCGACCGGTTCGGCGATCCACACCGTCGCGGCGAGGGCCTGGCCCTGGAGCAATCGTGGCGCACCCGGCTGCCCGAGGATCTCTACCCGACGAGCTGGGTTGCCGAACGCACGATCGCGCGGCTGCGGCAGTTCGCGTTGCGCGGCGAGCAGCCGTTCCTCCTGTACTGCTCCTTTCCCGATCCGCATCATCCCTTCACGCCGCCGGGACGCTACCGCGAGATGTACCGTCCGCAGGATATGCCGCTGCCTGAGTCATGGCGGCAGGGCTACGAGGCCGCGCCGCCGCACGTACGCTGGCTTCGCGCCCAGCGCGACGGCGGTCTCGCGGTCAGGCACACGCCGGCCGTGTATGCCTGCACAGAACGCGAGGCGCGGGAGGCGCTCGCGCTCAGTTTCGGAATGATCACGATGATCGACGACGGCGTCGGAGCCGTGCTCGACTCGCTGCAGCGACTGGGGTTGGCCGATACGACCGTCGTCGTGTTCACGACGGATCATGGCGAATTCCTGGGAGATCACCAGCTGATGCTCAAGGGCCCGGTCCACTACCAGTCGCTGATCCGCACCCCTTTGATATGGGCGGACCCCCGCTGTCCGGGACAGCACGGCCGGCGCAGCAGCGCGCTTTGCGGCACGCTGGATCTGGCGCGGACCATCCTCGACGCGGCCGGCGTGGCGCCATTCAACGGCATGCAGGGCGCCTCGCTCGGGCCGGTGCTGGCCGGTTCGCGGTCGCGGCATCACGATGCGGTGCTGATCGAGGAGGAGGGCCAGCGAACCTACCTCGGGTTCGATGGTCCGGTGCGCATGCGTACCCTCGTCACCGATCGCCATCGGCTCAGCGTCTACGAGAGAGCGGCCTGGGGCGAGCTCTACGATCTCGACGACGATCCTCACGAAATGCGCAACCTCTGGGACGTCCCGTCCGCGGCGACGATACGAGCCGACCTGGTCGGCCAGCTTGCGCAGCAAATGATTGCGATGACCGATCGAAGTCCCCTGCCGACGCATCTGGCCTGACGCGATGCGATTCGATTGGGCCTGAACAGGAGAAGACGATGCAGTTGCTGCAGACATCGCAGGGGCAAGAGGTTTCGAGCGAAACCGGCGCCTCGTTCGCGGAAAGCGTACGTGCCGATGCCAGTCGTCGGGGACAGCAGGCCCGGTCGGCGGGGCTGACCCCGTCGGAGTGATCCGCGCGTGCCTGCCGACGTTTCCGATGTCATCGTCGTCGGCAGCGGGATCAACGCGCTGGTGTGCGCGGCGATGTTGTCCGCTGCTGGACGCTCGGTCACGGTTCTGGAACGCAATCGGGTGGCGGGTGGCTGCATTCGTTCCGAAGAGCTGCACCCGGGGTACATCCACGACGTCATGGCGTCGTGGTATCCGCTATTCGTTCAGGGGCCGGCCTATGCGGAGCTGAAGACCGAACTCGATCGGGCTGGACTCCGGTTCCTGCAAGGCGAGTACGCAACCGGGCTGGCGATGCCGGATGGACGCGGGCTGGCCTTGCGCTGCGGCATCGACGACGCCATCGACCGGATCGACGCAGTGGCACCGGGCGACGGAGTCGCGTTCGGCGCCATGGCGCGCCAGTTGTTCGGCGCGGACGCAGCGCTCACCTTCGGTCTGCTCGGTGAGGATCCGCATCGATGGTCGGCGCTCGGCCTGCTGGCGCGCGAGTGGCGCCTGCGCGGCACCGAGGGGTTGCTGGGATTCTGCGCCGACTCGCTGGAAACGTTCCGCCGCTGGGCAGAGCGGTCGCTTCGTTCCGACCTTGCCCGCGCGCTGATGGCGCCCTGGGTACTTCACACGGGCCTCGGCCCGGACGATGCTTGCTCTGGAATGACCGGTCGGGTCGCGTTCGCGACGACGGTCGCCCACGGCATCGCGGCCGCGGCAGGCGGTGCCGGCGCGGTGGTGACCGCATTCGAGTCGGCGATCGCGTGTCGTGGCGGTCGCGTCCTGACCGGCGTCGAGGTCGATCGCGTCGTCACGCACGGTCATCGCGCTACGGGGGTCGTCGCATCGGGCCGATCGTACGAGGCCAGGCAGGCGGTGGTCTGCAACGTCACGCCGCAGCAGCTCTACGGACGGCTCTTGCCGGACGCGCCGAAGCCGGTCCGCCAACGGGCGATGGCATACCGATTCGGCCGCGCGGACATGCAGGTGCATTTCTCGCTGTCGGCAGCGCCGCGTTGGAACGTGGCCGAATTGGGGCAAGTGCCGCTGGTTCACGTCGCCGACAGCATCGGGGGCGTCTGCCTGTCGGTTGCCGAGGCCAACAACGGACTGCTGCCGCGCGCCCCCACGCTCGCCGTCGGACAACCGGTGACGATCGACCCGACGCGGGCGCCACCCGGAGGCTGGATCCTCTGGGTGCAGGCACTCGAGATGCCGGCCCGCCCGTGTGGCGACGCGGCCGGCGAGATCGAGGTCGACGCCGACGGCCGATGGACCGAGGAGGTCCGCGAAGCGGTCGCCGACCGGATCCAGGCGCGGCTCGAATCGGTGATGCCCGGACTGCGTCGCCTGATCCTCGCGCGCCGCGCCTTTTCGCCGGCGGACCTCGAGGCGATGAACGGCAACCTCGTCGGTGGCGATCCGTACGCCGGGGCCTGCTCGCCGGATCAGTTCCTCTGGCTGCGCCCGCTGGCCGGGGCGGGCGGTGCGCTCGGGCACCGCACACCGTATCGCAACCTGTTCCACGTCGGCGCGTCGACGCATCCCGGTCCCGGCCTCGGCGGCGTGTCGGGCTATCTGGTCGCGCGCCGGATCGTCCGCTGAGCGCCGCCGATGCGCAGCCAATGCCTGTCGACGCGTCGCTCAGCCAGGCGCGGGTTCCGCGTCGAGCACCTCATGTGCGATCTCGCGCAGGCAATCGATCAGCTCGAGCACAGCCGGGCTTGCATCGGTGTGGCGGGCCCACACGGCACCGATCGGGAGCGCGGCTCCCGGAACCGTGATCGGCAGCACGCGCAGCATGCCCACGCGCGAGTAGTGCAATGCGAGGTGCCGCGAGTAGAAGCCGATCGCGTCCGTTTCCCGCAGGTAGGTATTGGTGGCGGTCATCGATCCCGATTCCACCAGCGCGGATGCCTTCGTCAGCCCGAGCGTCGCCAGCGCCCCTTCGACGGTCTCGCGGAAGATCGACCGGAGCGGCGGCATCACGATCGGATAGGGCAGCAGGTCTGCGGCTGCGATCCGTCGCCGTGCTGCGAGCGGGTGGCCCATGCCGCTGACGACCGCGACACCGTCTCCCGGGTGGAGCTCGGCCGCCTCGAGGCCGAGCGACATCGAGGCAGGCGGCAGGGTTCCGACGACCACGTCCAGAAGCCCCTCGCGAAGCAGCGGCAGCAAACGGTCCGCGGTGGCCTCCTGGAAGCTCACGGCCGTGTTGGGCCGACGAGCCTGAAGACGGATCGCCGCCCGCGGCGCCAGCGCCGGCGCCGCGACCGGCAGCGTGCCGATCCGCACGCGGCCGGTGGATCCCGAGCGCATCTGACGCAACTCGTCGCGGGCAGCTTCGATGTCGCGCAGCACCGAGCGCGACACCCGGATCAGGCACTGTCCGTAGGCAGTCGGCACGAGGCCTCTCGAGCCGCGTTCGAACAAGGCGACCTCGAGCCCTCGTTCGAGCTCGGCCAGGGCCTTCGACACCGCGGGCTGGGTGATGTTGAGGAAAGCCGCGGCCTTGCCGACGTGCCGGAAGTCGTCGAGCGCGACCAGCAGTTGCATGTGCCGCGGCTTCAGGTTCGCTCTCATGTACCCGTCCAGTCTCGCCATCGCCGGCCGCCCTCGTCGAACCGACCCGAGATTACCGGAAGGTTATCGACGGCGCAGCAACATTCATTGGCCCCGCGGCGCCGCTGCTGCGATAGTCCCGAATCGCCCCCGTTCTCGAGCCTCTCGCGACGCATGTCGGATCCCCGTCGAAAACCGCTGCGCAACGTGCTGTTCGTGATGTGCGACCAGTTGCGCTGGGACTACCTGTCCTGCTACGGGCATCCGTCGCTTCACACCCCGGCGATCGACTCGCTTGCCGCCCGCGGCGTGCGCTTCGACAGCGCGTACGTCCAGTCCCCGGTATGCGTGCCTTCGCGGATGTCGTTCTACACAGGCCGCTACGTCGGCAGTCACGGCACGACCTGGAACCATGTTCCTTTCTCGGTCGGCGAGCAGACCCTGGGCGATCACCTCGCGCGGGCGGGCCGTCGAGCGGCGCTGGCGGGCAAGACCCATGTCGTGCCGGACCGCGAGGGCCTGCGCCGGCTCGGCATTGCGCCGGAGTCGCCCGAGGGCCGCCTGCGACTCGCCGGCGGATTCGTCGAGATCGATCGCTACGACGGGCATGCGCCCCCGGGAACCGAGTCGGGGTATGCCGACTACCTGAGGGCGCACGGCTACGGCGGACCCGATCCGTGGACCGACTACGTCGTCACGGCCACGGACGAGCACGGCGGCAGGGCGAGCGGTTGGCTGCTGCGCAACGCGCACCTGCCCGCGATCGTCAGCGAGGAGCACTCCGAGACCGCGTACATGACCGATCGCGCGATCGAGTTCATCGAGACGCAGGGCGACGAACCCTGGGTCCTGCACCTGTCCTACATCAAGCCGCACTGGCCGCTGATGGCGCCGGCGCCCTACCACGACATGTTCAGGTCCTCGAACACCGGTCGGATCATTCGCGCCGACCCCGGATCAGAGAACCCGCACCCGGTCCTGCAGGCGTATCGCAAGGCGCACGAGGACTGCATGAGCTACGGGCGTGAGGAGGTCGTCCGCCACGTCCGACCGACCTACATGGGGCTGGTCCGGCAGGTCGATGACCATCTGCGGCGCGTGCTCGATTGCCTGGAACGAAACCGCCGCATGGACGACACACTGATCGTGTTCACCTCGGATCACGGCGACCATCTGGGCGACCACGGGCTCGGCGAAAAGGAGCTGTTCTACGAGCAGGCGGTTCGCGTGCCGATGATCGTCGTCGATCCGCGTCCCGGCGCGGACGCCACGCGTGGCACCGCCATCGACGCATTCGTCGAGTCGGTCGACATCGTGCCTACCGTGCTCGACGCCATCGGCCTCGATCCGGCACAACACATCGTCGAGGGCCGATCGCTGCTGGGGCTTGTCGAGGGACATGGCGAGGCCGGTTGGCGCGAAGCGGTCTTCAGCGAGCTCGACTACTCGTTCCGCTCGGCGCGCCACGCGCTGGGACTGCCGGCGGACGGGTGCTACGGCTGGATGGCCCGGACGCGGCGCTGGAAGTACGTCCACTGGAAGGGCATGCGCCCCCAGTTGTTCGACATGCTCCACGACCCCGACGAATTGCTCGACCTGGGCGATGCGCCAGGCTACGACGCGGTTCGGGCCGAGATGCGGGAGCGGCTGATGCAATGGTCGCTGAGCCGCAAGACGCGCGCGACGGTCGATGCCGCCCTGGTCGAACGGCGCACCGAAGACTGGCGGCGCAACGGGCTTTTCATCGGGGTGTGGTGACGCTACGGGCTGCGACGCCGAGGCGTGGCGGAACGTTCGATTCAGGCAATGGCGACAGGGACTCGAAACGACAGGAGGTGACCGAGATGGCACGATTCGGAATCAGGCTCTCGATGGCCGTCCTCGGCCTGCTGGTTGGCCAGGGCGTCGCGCTGGCTCAGACGAAGTTGCTTCTGAGCACGTTCTTTCCGTCGACGCACCCGATCTATGCGGACGTGATGGTCCCATGGGCGAAGAACGTCGAAGCCGCGACGCAGGGCCGGGTGAGGATCGAATTCTCCGCGAGCAGCCTCGCACCCCCGCCCGGGCAGCTCGACATGGTCCAGAAGGGGATCGCCGACGTGACGCTGCAATTCGCTGGCGTGGTGCCGAACCGGCTGCAGCTCGAACTTCTCACTGAGCTCCCCGGTCCGGTGTCGGATTCGGCGAGGATGTCGCAGGCGCTCTGGAGCACCCACGAGCGGTATTTCCGAAGTGCCGACCACTACAAGGGGCTGCACCTGCTGGCGCTGGTCGCGTTTCCGCCGCAGGAGCTGTTCTGCGTGAAGGAGCCCTACACGAGCGTCGACCAGCTGCGCGCCGCGAAGATCGCGACGACTCCGGGAACCGCTGCGCGCCAGTACGGGGCAATCACCAGCGGCGTCGTTGCAGGACCCGCGGTGCGATTCTTCGAGACGGTCTCGAAGGGGATCGTCGATGCCTATGCAGGGGTGACGCCGATCGACGTCATCAGCTTCAATCTCGCTCCGAGCACGCGGTGCGCGATTCGCTTTCCCGACCTTCGCACCGCCGGATCCTTCGCGCTGGTGACAAGCGAGCGCAAGTGGAAGGAGATTTCCGAGGGCGACCGTGCCGCGATCGACTCGGTGTCGGGCGCGGCGTTCGCCGCGCGGATGAGCGCGATGGACCGGGCCAATGCCGCGTCGACGCAGAAGCTGGCCGAAGGCGGCGTCAAGTTCATCGACGCGAGTCCGGAACTCACGACGGAACTCAGGAAAGCGTGGTCGTTCCTCGACGAAGACTGGATTCGGGAGGCGGGCAAGCGCGGCATCGATGGCGCGGCCGCGTTGCGGTTCTATCGCGAGCAGGTGACGGGCGGCGGATCGGCGCCGCGCTAGTGCGGCGGACGCGGGAGGATCCTGTGCGCCTTTCCTGGTTGGGCTGGCTCGAGCGACTTGCAGGTGCTGCGCTGATCGCGATGCTTGCGCTCACGACTGCCGACGTGCTCGGGCGCTACGTGTTCGCGCGGCCGCTGGCCGGGGTGATCGAGTTGATCCAGTACGCGATGGTGATCGTCGTGTTCGCCGCGCTTCCGGTGGTTACCTCGAGGGAACAGCACATCTCGGTCGGGCTTCTCGACGGCAGGCTGCATGGCGCCGGGCGCAGGATCCGGAAAGGATTGATCGCCGTGACCTGCGCGGTCGTGCTGGCGGTGCTTTCGTGGACGCTGTTCGAGGCTGCCGGATCGATGCGCGAACAGGGCGACGTGATCGGATTCCTGCGGCTTCCCACGTTCTTCGCTGCCTATCTGATGTCGGCGCTGTCGATGGCGACGGCTGGCGTCTGCGCGGCGCAGGCCGTGTACGCCCTGACCGGGCGCGGTCGCGACGCCGTCGCGCACTGACGGGGCGCCAGGCGCGATGCTGGTCTCGATCTTCGGCTTCGTGGCGCTGTTTGCGCTCGCGTTCGTCGGCGTGCCGCTGGGCATCGCGATGATCGCGGTCGGCACGGTCGGCTTCGCCTGGTACCGGGGCGTCGAGCCGGCGCTCGCGATGGCCGCGCAGCAGACGGTCGACGTGTCGATGAGCTACGGGATGTCGGTAATTCCGTTGTTCGTGCTGATGGGGGCGTTCATCTTCAAGTCGGGGATGGCCGACGACCTTTTCGGTGCGGCGCAGCGCTGGCTGGGGCACCTGCGCGGCGGCCTGGCCCATGCGGCGCTCGGCGCCTGCGCGGGTTTCGGTGCGGTCTGCGGGAGTTCGCTCGCCACTGCCGCGACGATGGCGCGCGTGGCCGAACCCGAGATGCGCAAGCACGGTTACGACCCTGCGTTCTCGGGTGCGACGATCGCCGCGGGCGGCACGTTGGGCATCCTGATTCCGCCGAGCGTTCCGATGGTGATCTACGGGATCCTCACCGAAACCGACATCGCCAAGCTGTTCGCGGCGGGCGTCGTCCCCGGCCTGCTGCTGACTTTGCTGTACATGGCGGCGGTCTGGCTCGTCGCGCTGGCGAGCCCGGCGAAGGCGGGCCGGCGCGTCCAGGCGAACTGGCGCGAGCGGCTGGCCGCATTGCGCGGCACCGCGCCGGTGCTCGGCCTGTTCCTGGTGGTGCTGGGCGGGTTGTACGTCGGGGTCTTCACGCCGACCGAGAGCGCCGGAATCGGCGCGGCCGGCGCGCTCGGGTTCATGGTGCTCCGCAAGCGGGCCACGCGCCGCGCGGTTGGCGAGGCGCTGTCGGAATCGACGCTGCTGACCGCGGGCTTGCTGACGATCACGATCGGGGCCGGAATCTTCACCAACTTCCTGACCATCTCCGGGCTGACCGCAGTGGCCGGGGTATGGGTCCAGTCGCTCGACGCCCCGCCGTTGGGGATCGTGGTGGCGATGTGCGCCGTCTACATCGTCCTCGGATGCTTCTTCGACAGTCTGGCGATGATCTTCCTGACGATTCCAGTGTTCTTTCCGATCGTCTCGGCGCTCGGGCTGGATCCGGTGTGGTTCGGGATCGTCGTCGTCATCGTCGTCGAATTGGGCTTGCTGACGCCGCCGTTGGGAATGAACGTGTTCATCGTGAAGGCGCTGATTCCGGGCGTGGGCACGTGGGAGATCTTTCGTGACATCGGCGTTTTCGTCGCTGCTGCGCTGGTCTGCCTCGCCCTGGTGCTCTGGCTGCCGCAGATCGCACTCTGGCTGCCCTCGCTGATGTGATCGCACGCGACATACCGTGCCCGCGGCGCCTGCAGATCCGATTGACGCGAATCAAGCGCGCGGCATCCCTGCTTGCATGGAACGCGCGAACGCCGGACAATTACTTTAGACTTCAACTATCTGCCTGGCGGCGGCCGTGGGGCGCACGCGGGCGCAAGGTTCGGGAGGTGAGGCACATGGCCGGTCTTTCGACGAGCACGGTCGCGAGCAGGAACGCGCTGCACGCGTATTCGATCCTGCACACCAGCGACCTGGACGAGGCACGCGATGGCGTGTCACGGGTGTTCTCGCCCCACGAACTGACCGTGGTGAGCGCCGAGCGCCGGCTCGACACGTGCCTGAGTCACGCGCCGATGGGCGCGGTGTCGATCAATCGCCTGCGGTACGGCGCCACGGTCGACATCGACGTCGGCTGCACGAACGACTTCCTGCTGGTGATGATGCCGATGGCCGGGGTGTCCGACATCCGCTGCGGCGAGCAGTCGATCCGGTCCACGCCGCAGCTTGCATCGGTCATATCGCCGACGTTGCCGCTGAGGATGCGCAGTCGCTACGATGCCGACCAGATCATGGTCCGCATCGATCGCGGGCTGATCGAGCGCTATTGCATGCAGTATCTCGGCCACGGGCTGCGCAGACCAGTGGAATTCCAGCTCGGCATGGACCTGACGGCGAGCGACGGGGAAAGCTGGTGCGGGCTCATCCGCTATCTCGTCTCCGAACTCGATCGTCCGACGAACGTGTTCACTTCCGCGCTCACGCGGGTCCACGTGGAGCATCTGGTCGTCTCGACGTTGCTGTTGGCCCAGCCAAACGTCTACCGGGACGACCTGATGCGTCCGGCGCGCCCGATCGCCCCGGCCTTCGTGAAGCGCGTCGAGGAGTTCATCGACGCGCATCCCGACCGACCGTTGACGATCACGGATCTCGCCGCGCACGCCGGTGTCAGCACCAGCACACTGTTCGCGGGGTTTCGCGAGTACCGCAACACCAGCCCGATCGCCTACCTGAAGGGCGTGCGCATGAGGCGCGCTCGTGACGAGTTGAAGGCCGCCTCTTCCGGTCGGGTGACGGTGACCGACGTAGCCATGCGCTGGGGGTTCACCCATCTGGGCCGTTTCGCGGCCGACTACAGGCGCTGGTTCGGCGAGTCGCCCTCGGACACGCTGCGGCACTGAGCCCACCACGGGGCTGAACCTTCGCGCGCAGTCGTGCTGCGTACGGCGACACGACAGGGTGCTTATCGGCTATTGCACCGCAGAAAGCGGATAGAGTCCAGGACTGCGCCGTGCGACGATCGACCACGATGTCCGGCCACTTTCATTGAACCGGGGGATTCCTCATGAGTGTCGCACTTGCCCAGCTCGCTGCAGAGATCGCGGCAGGCACGCTTCGAGTGGTGGATCTCACTCACACGCTGTCGCCGGATTTTCCGGCGCTGAAGCTGCCACCGCAATTCGGCCAGGTATGGGCATTCAGCATGGAGCGCATCTCCCGATACGACGATGCGGGTCCGTACTGGTACTGGAACAACTTCTCGTGCGGCGAACACACCGGCACGCATTTCGACGCGCCGGCGCACTGGGTGACAGGGAAGGATCACCCTCGCAACACCGTCGACACGATCGACCCGGCCCGCTTCTTCGGGCCGGCTGCCGTGGTCGACGCCAGTGCCATGGTTGCGGACGATCCCGACTGGGTGCTCACACCCGAATACCTGCAGCAATGGGAGAGCCGGCACGGACGCATTCCGCGCGGGGCCTGGCTGCTGTTTCGCACCGACTGGTCGAAGCGTCTTGCCGATCCGGCGGCGTTCGCCAACGTGCGCGAGGACGGCGCGCACACGCCGGGCCCGACTCGGGAAGCCGTGGAGTGGATGATCGAGGAGCGCGACGTCAAGGGCTTCGGCGTGGAGACGATCAACACCGATGCGGGCCAGTCGATGCGGTGGGCGTTCCCGAGCCCGTGCCACACACTGATGCACGGGGCGAACCGATTCGGCCTGCAGTGCCTGAACAACCTGGACCAGTTGCCGCCGCAAGGGGCCTTCGTCGTGGCTGCGCCGCTGAAGATCCAGGGCGGCTCGGGCAGTCCGCTGCGGGTGCTGGCGCTGGTGGCGAACTGAGGAGATCCGATGGCGGAGCGTTCGTTCGCGCGCGAGGTCCAGGCGCTGCGCGTGCCGGCAGGCACCGAGTTTCGCGGCGAGGGCATTCTGGCGGTGACCAAGGCGCTGCTCGAGGCCGGAGTGGGCTACGTGAGCGGCTACCAGGGGTCACCGATCTCGCACCTGATGGACGTGCTGGCCGATGCGCAGCCGATCCTCGAAGAGCTGGGCGTGTATTTCGAGCCCGCGGCCAACGAGGCGTGTGCGGCGGCCACGCTGTCGGCGTCGGTGATGTACCCGATCCGCGGGGCGGTGACGTGGAAGTCCACCGTGGGCACGAACGTCGCGTCCGACGCGCTGGCCAACCTGTCATCGGGGGGCGTGACCGGGGGCGCGCTGGTGATCGTCGGCGAGGACTACGGCGAAGGCTCCTCGATCATGCAGGAGCGCACGCACGCGTTCGCGATGAAGTCGCAGATGTGGCTGCTCGATCCGCGGCCCAACCTGCCGTCGATCGTTCAGGCCGTGCACGACGGCTTCGAGCTGTCGGAGGCGAGTCACACGCCGGTGATGCTGCAGTTGCGCATCAGGTCGTGCCATCTGCACGGCAGCTTCGTCACGCGCGAGAATCGCCGGCCGGCGTTCACGCTGCGCGAGGCGCTCGATTCGCCGCGGCGCGACACCAGCCGGATCGTGTTGCCGCCGGCCTCGTTCCTGCACGAGCGCGAGAAGATCGACGAGCGCTGGCCGGCCGCGGTGAAGTTCATTGCCGAGCGCGGCCTGAACGAGTTCTTCGACGGCGACGTCGGCGAAATCGGCATCGTGACGCTCGGCGGCATGTACAACAACGTGCAGCGTGCGCTGATGCTGCACGGGCTGGCGGATCTGTTCGGCGACTCGCGCATTCCGATGTACGTGCTCAACGTGGCCTATCCGCTGGTCGAGGACGAGGTGCTGCGCTTCTTCCGCGGCAAGAAGGCGGTGCTGCTGGTCGAAGAGGGTCAGCCGGACTATCTCGAGCAGAGCCTGCACGCGATCCTGCGGCGCGCAGGGGTCGACACCGCGCTGCATGGCAAGGACATGCTGCCGATGGGCGGCGACTACACGGTGGACGTGCTGCGCCGGGGGCTTCGTCGCTTTGTCGATCGTTATCGGCCCGACGTGCTGGCGCCGGCCGCGACGGCTCCGGGGCGCGCGACCGAGCTCGATCGGCTGCTGCCACCGCGCCCGCCAGGTCTGTGCGTGGGCTGTCCGGAGCGGCCGATCTTCTCCTCGCTCAAGCTGGTCGAGCGCGAGCACGGGCCGCGCCACGTGTCCTCCGACATCGGTTGCCACCTGTTCTCGATCATGCCGCCGTTCAACCTCGGGGCCACCACGATGGGCTACGGGCTGGGCGTGGCCAGCGCGTCGGCCTTCAACGTAAAGGGCGGCAGACGCGCAGTGGCCTTCATCGGCGACGGCGGCTTCTGGCACAACGGGCTGTCCAGCGGCATCGGCAACGCCGTGTTCAATCGCAACGACGGCGTCACCGTCATCGTCGACAACAACTACTCGGCGGCCACCGGCGGACAGGACGTCCTGTCGTCGCGCGCAGTCAATGCGAAGCGCAGCACCATGCACCCGATCGAGCGCGCGGTGCGCGGCGTGGGCGTCGAGTGGGTGCGCACGGTCGATCGCACCTACGACGTCACGCGGATGCGCGATGCGCTCGAAGAGGCGCTGACCACCGACTACCAGGGCCCGAAGGTGGTCATTGCGCAAAGCGAGTGCATGCTCAACCGCCAGCGCCGCGAAAAGCCGAGGGCGGCCGCTGCGCTCAAGGCCGGCCAGCGCGTGCTCAAGGAGCGGTTCGGGGTCGACGCCGCGGTGTGCAGCGGCGACCATGCCTGCATGCGCCTGTCGGGTTGCCCGAGCCTCACGCTGGCGCCTAGCGGCGATCCGCTCAAACAGGACCCGGTGGCGCACGTCGACGAGCACTGTGTGGCGTGCGGGCATTGCGGCGAAGTCGCCGACGCGGCGGTCCTGTGCCCGTCGTTCTACAAGACGCAGTGGGTGCGCAACCCGACCCGCTTCGAGCGCGTCGTGCAGGCGGTACGAGAGCGCGTCGTGGGCTGGATGCAGGCTGGGCAGGCGCGGGCGCTGGCGCGCCGCGCGCTCTATCCGGGGCAGGCATATGAGTGAAGGCGCGCGTCAGGGGCCCGTCACGATCGCCGTTCAGGCGTTGGGTGGGCAGGGCGGCGGCGTGCTGGTCGACTGGATCGTCGAACTGGCCGAGCACGAGGGTTACGTCGCGCAGTCCACCTCGGTCGCGGGCGTGGCGCAGCGCACCGGGGCGACGATCTATTACGTCGAGCTGGTGCCGCGCAGCGCCCTTCCTGCGGACGGGCGCATGCCGGTCCTTGCGCAGATGCCGGTGCCGGGCGAGGTCGACATCGTGATCGCCTCCGAGTTGATGGAGGCGGGCCGGGCGGTGCAGCGCGGGTTCGTGACGCCGCAGCGGACGGTCGTGATCGCTTCCTCGCACCGCACCTATTCGCCGGACGAGAAGTCCGCGCCCGGCAGCGGCGTCGCCGACTCGGCGGCCGTGATCGAGGCGGTGCGCGCGCAGGCGCGCCGCTTCGTGCACGGGGACATGCAGGCCCTCGCCGTGTCGCACGGCAGCGTGATCTCGGCCACCCTGTTCGGTGCGCTGTGCGGCAGCGCGGTGTTGCCGTTCGGGCAACAGGCATTCGAGGAGACCGTTCGGCGTTCGGGTGTCGGGGTCGAGGCGAGCCTGCGCGCCCTTCGCGCCGCGGCCGACCTGGCCCGCCAGCCGGCGCCGGTCGGGGTGCCGGTCGACCCGATGTACACGGCGCCGCAGCCGTTGCCGCGGCGCGCCGCGAGCGCCGCGTTGCAGCCGCTGGTCGATCGCGTGCGGCGCGTCTTTCCGGAGTCGGCGTGGCCGATGCTCGGTGCCGGGCTGGCGCGCGTCGTGGAGTACCAGGACGTCGCGTACGGCACCGAATACCTCGACCGCATGGAGCAGGTGCTCGCGTGGGACACGGGCTGCGGGGGAGCGGCGCGCGGGCACGAACTGACGGTGGAGGCGGCGCGCCAGGTGGCGGTCGCGATGGCCTACGACGACGTGATCCGGGTGGCCGACCTGAAGACGCGGGCCGAGCGCTTCGCTCGCGTTCGTGCGGAGGTCGGTGCCGGCGCCGGCGAGGTGGTCCAGACCGAGGAGTACTTCCATCCCCGCTTCGAGGAGGCCTGCGGCACGCTGCCGGCGAGCCTGGCTCGGTGGATCGAATCGTCGCCGCGCCTGCGGGCCTGGCTGGAGCCCAGGCTCGACCGCGGGCGTCGGCTGCGACCCGGTACCGTCCTGGGGCACCTGCAATTGCGCGCGGTTGCAGCCATGCGCCGATGGCGGCGCGGCACGCTTCGCCACCAGCGCGAGCAGGCCCATCTCGCCGACTGGCTCGGCGCCGTGCAACGCGCGGCGGCTAGCGATCCTGCGCTGGCGCTCGAAGTGGTGCGTTGCAGGCGCCTGATCAAGGGCTACAGCGACACCCACGCGCGCGGCAGCGGGCGCTTCGACCGGATGATGGCGGCCGCCCGGCTGCTCGTCGGGCGCCCGGATGCTGCAGCGCTGCTGGCGCGACTGCGCGAAGCGGCACTCGGCGACGCGACCGGCGCGATGCTCGAAGCCCGCTGGAAGGAGTCGGGGCTGCCGCCGTCCGGCTGAGCCCGGCTGCCCCGTTCGTTCGCCGGTCCGCCCGCTTGATTCGCATCAAGCTCGTGCGCGCGCGCCGCTGCGCGTTGCTTTCGGCGTCGCCTATTTGATTTAAGCTTGAACGAATCAGGGCGAATGGGGACGCGGGCGATGAAGCTTCTGGAACCGATCACGATCAACGGAATGAAGGTGCCGAACCGGGTGATGGTTCCGGCGATGGTCACCCGGCTGTCCGGCGAGGACGGCTTCGTCAGCGATGCGATCTCCGACCGCTACGTCCGCTATGCGAAGGGCGAGGTGGGGTTGATCGTGGTCGAGGCGATGGCGATCCACGGCAGCAGCGCGGGGCCGCTGCTTCGCATCAGCGACGACAAGTTCGTCCCGGGGCTCGCCGCGATGGTGCGCAAGATCCACGACACCTCCGATTCGAAGGTCGTGCCGCAGCTCATCCACTTCCTGAAGATCGCCCGCTCCGGCTGGCGGCAGACCGTGGACATGCTGTCGATCGAGGACATCGACCGGATCGTGCAGCAGTTCGGCGAGGCCGCGGCGCGCGCGCGCGAGGCGGGGTTCGACGGTATCGAACTGCACAACGCGCACGCGTATACGCTGGCCTCGTTCGTGTCGCGGGTGAACGCGCGCACCGACGAGTACGGCGGCACCACGCTCGAGAGCCGGCTGCGGCTGGTCGGACGCGTGATGGAGAGCGTGCGCCGCTACGTGGGGCGCGACTTCCCGGTCGGCATCCGCTTCCTGTCCGACGAGTTCATCCGCGGCGGCTACACGGTCGAGGATGCCAAGCTGATCGGGCTGCGCATGGCGCAACTCGGCGCCGACTACCTGTCGCTGTCAGTGGGCGGCAAGTTCGAGGACGCGGTGCACACGCCGGGACACGTGCTGCACGGATACTCCGGCTACTCGGGAGAGCGCTGCATGCCGGGCGCTTCTTTTCCGGAGGCGCTGCACGTGCCTTACGCGGCGGAGATCAAGGCGTTCGTCGCCTCGAAGGGCTTCGACGTGCCGGTGATCGCCGCCGGCAAGCTCGCCGATCCGGACACCGCCGAAGCGGTGCTCGCGGCGGGCAAGGTCGACATGGTCGCGATTGCGCGTGGCCTGCTCGCCGACCCCGACTGGGTGAAGAAGGTGCGTCTCGGTCAGCGCGACCGGATCGTCAAGTGCGACTACTGCAACGTCTGCAAGCAGCTCGACGGCGCGCACATGCCGGTGACCTGCTTCCTGTGGCCCAAGGGCGCGATGCAGGCCCCGGACGATACCGGCGCCGGCGCGCCGCCGCCGGCCTGGCCCGAGGGAGGCGCCGGGCTCGTCATCCGGGCCAAAGACGGGTCGGTATCGCTGAAGTGGAAGAAGGCCCCCGGAGCCGTCTATTACGACGTATACCGCGCCGACGACGGCGGCGAGGCGCACCTCGTCGACGGCGTGAAGCTGCCGGTATTCGAAGATCCTGCGGCCCTGGGCGGCGTGCGCTATCGTTACTTCGTTCGCGCCTGCGATGCCAACGGCAACGCAGGGCAGCCCTCGGAATCGGTGTTCCACGATCCGCTCGCGCCCGGGCAGAATCTCGATAAGATGACCCTGTCCACTCCCTGATCGACGATCGAGGTCGCACCGATGCTCGAGGGTTGCACGCCGTGGCCGGAGGAATATGCCCGCCGCTACAGGGCGCAGGGGTACTGGGAAGGCATCACGCTCGACGAAATGCTGCGCCGCTCCGCGCAGCGGCGTCCCGACGCGATCGCGGTCGTGGACGGCGCACGCTCGGCTACCTACGCCCAGTTGGTCGAGCGCGTCGATCGCCTGGCGGCGAATCTGTTCGACCTCGGATTGCGATCGCGGGACCGCGCGGTCTTCCAGCTCGGCAACTCGATCGAGTTCGTCTACGCCTTCTTCGCGCTGATGCGAATCGGCGTCATCCCGGTGATGGCCTTGCCGGCCCATCGTCTCGCCGAGGTGCGTCGATTCGCGCTGCACGCGCAGGCCGTGGCATACCTGATCCCCGCGAGCGCAAGTGGCTTCGACTACCGGGCGCTGGCGCAGGCCGTGCGGGCCGAGGCGTCGACGCTGCGTTGGGTCATCGGGGCGGGCGAGAGCCGGGAGGATGCCGTCGGTCTGGGCGGGTTGCTGTCCGCGCCCGCTTCGGAGGCCACGCTCGCGCGCCTGCGAAGTTCGCCGGCCTGTGATCCGTCCGACGTCGCGCTGATGATGCTCTCGGGCGGCACGACCGGCCTGCCGAAGTTCATTCCGAGGACGCATGACGACTACGTCTACAACTGCAAGCAGAGTGGCGCCGTCGCGGGCTTCGGCCCCGACACCGTCTACCTCGCGCTGCTGCCGATGGCACACGGGTACACCCTGGCTTCCCCGGGCATACTCGCGACGCTGGCGCACGGCGGCCGCGTGGTGGTGGCGCCCGACCTGCGTCCCGAGACGGTGTTCCCGCTGATCGAGAAGGAACGCGTCACCGTGGTCTGCGGCGGCGTGCCGCTGGCGGTGAACTGGCTCGCGTCCGACTGGCCGGGACGCTGCGACCTGTCGTCGCTGCGCGTCTACATGAACGGCGGTGCGAGGCTGCTGCCCGAACTGCGTCGCCAGATCGAGGCACGGTTCGGATGCACCTACGTCGAGAGCTACGGCACCGGCGAGGGCTTGCTGAACCAGACGCGACTCGACGACCCCGAGGACATCCGCTTCACGAGTTCGGGCAGGCCGGTGTCGGAGGCCGACGAGATCAGGGTGATCGACGAGGCCGGCCACGAGGTGCCCGATGGCTGCGTCGGCGAACTGGTCGTGCGAGGCCCGTACACGTTCCGCGGCTACTACAAGGCGCCGGAGGCGACGGCCGCGGCGTTCACGTCCGACGGCTTCTACCGGATGGGCGACGCGGTGCGCAAGGTCGGCGGCTACGTCTACGTGGAAGGCCGCATCAAGGACCTGATCAATCGGGGCGGCGAGAAGGTCAGCAGCGAGGAGGTCGAGAACCACCTGATCGCACATCCGGCGGTGCAGAACGTCTGTGTCGTCGCGATGCCGGATCCGGTCTACGGCGAGCGCGCCTGCGCGTTCGTGATCGCGCGCGAGGGCGCCTCGCTCGACTTCGAGTCGATGAAGACGTTCCTGATCGGCCGGGGAATCGCCAAGTTCAAGTTACCCGAGCGGCTCGAAGTCGTCGAATCGTTTCCGCTCAGCCCCGCCGGCAAGATCCTCCGGCGCGAACTCCGTGCCATCATCGCGGCAAAGCTCGAAGCGGAACGGTCCGGCGTCGTTGGCGCGGGTGCGGGACGCGGCGGCTGAGCGGCGCCATCGGATCGAGACCACCATGAAGAGGAGACTACGGATGAAATCGATCGCTCATGGCGCCCTGGCGCTGCTGGCCGCTTCGGCGGCGCTCGTGGCTCACGCCCAGACACCGCTGCGGGTCGGGTTCATCACCACGCTGTCGACCCCGGCCGGCTACATCGGCGAGGACGAGCGCGACGGATTCCTGCTCGCGGTACGCGAGGAGGGAGACAAGCTGGGCGGCGTGCCGGTGCGCATGCTGGTCGAGGACGACGCGCTCAAGCCCGCCAACGCCAAGCAGATCGCCGACAAGATGGTGCAGGACGGCGTGCGCCTGTTCACCGGCATCAACTTCTCCAACGTGCTCGTCGCGGTCGCTCCGACCGTGCTCGAGAGCGGCGGAACCTACGTCAGCCTGAACGCCGGGCCGTCGACGTACGCGGGCAAGAACTGCAATCCTGCGTATTTCTCGGTCGCCTTCCAGAACGACTCGTACAGCGACACTGCGGGAATCGCCGCCAACGAGCTGGGGTACAAGCGGATGGTGATCATGGCGCCCAACTACCAGGCGGGGCGCGACGCGCTGAACGGCTTCAAGAGCGCCTACAAGGGCCAGGTGCTCGCCGAGATCTACACCAAGCTCGACCAGTCCGACTTCTCGGTCGAACTGGCGCGGGTGCGCGAGCTCAAGCCCGACGCGGTCTTCCAGTTTCATCCGGGCGGCGCCGGCATCAATCTCGCCAAGCAGTACGCGAACTCCGGCCTCGGCGCTTCGGTTCCGATGCTCACCCCGATCTACTCGATGGACCGCCGGATGCTGGCGGCCGCCGGCAACGCCGGCAACGGTTACTACGTCACCGCGTCGTGGAGCGCCGACCTCGACAACCCGGAGAACAAGCGTTTCGTCGAGAACTTCGTCAAGGCCTACGGCCGCATTCCGACCGACTACGCCGCTACCTCCTACGACACGGCGCGGCTGATCGCCTCGGCGCTGAAGGCGGTGGGCGGCGACATCGCGGGCAAGACCGACCAGTTCCGCGCGGCGCTGCGCAAGGCCGACTTCAAGTCGGTGCGCGGCAAGTTCCGGTTCGCCAACAACCAGCATCCGGTGCAAACCTGGTACCTGCTTCGCATCGAGCCCGATGCGTCGGGCAAGCTCGCGTACCGGACGATCAAGCCGATCGCGCCCGACCACGGCGATCCGCACGCGAAGGACTGCCCGCTCTGAACCCGGGGCCGGCCGACCGGCAGGCTTGCCATGCTGATGTTCGTCGAGCAGGCGCTCAACGGGCTGCAGTACAGCGCGTTGCTGTTCCTGCTTGCCGCGGGCCTCACGCTGGTGTTCGGGATCATGAACGTGATCAACCTGACCCACGGCTCGTTTTACATGGTGGGCGCGTTCTGCGCGGCGGCCGCCGCTGCCGCGAGCGGCTCGTTCGTGGCCGCGATCCTGGCGGCGGTCGTGGGGGCGGGCGCCTATGGCATGGCGGTGGAGCGCCTCGTGATCCGGCACCTGTACCGCCGCGATCACCTCGACCAGGTGCTCGCGACGCTCGGCCTGGTGCTGTTCACCAACGAGCTGGTCACGCTGGTGTTCGGGCGCAGCCCGCCGTTCATGGACATCCCTCCGGCGCTGACCGGGTCGGTGCAGGTACTGCCGGGCCTGTCGTATCCGGTGATGCGGCTCGCGTTCATCGCGGCCGGCGTGGCCGTGGCGATCGGGCTCTGGCTGTTGATCGCCCGCACCCGGGTCGGCATGCTGGTGCGCGCCGGCGCCGACGACCGGGAGATGGTCGACGCGCTAGGGGTGGACGTGCGCCGCCTCTACATGCTGGTCTTCGCGCTCGGCGCGGTGCTGTGCGGCTTCGCAGGCGTGATGTCGGCGCCGCTGCTGGCGGTCCAGATCGGCATGGGAGAGCGCATCCTGATCACCGCATTCGTGGTCATCGTCATCGGCGGAGTCGGGTCGGTGCGTGGCGCGCTGATCGGGTCGCTGGTCATCGGCATGACCGACGCGTTCGGACGCGCGTACATCCCGTCGCTGCTGTCGCAGCTGATGCCGCCCCAGCTCAGCGACCCGCTCGCTTCGAGCCTGATCTCGGCGAGCGCCTACATCCTGATGGCCCTCGTGCTTTTGTTCAGGCCACTCGGCTTGGCCGCCCGCGCCTGAGGCCCGCGTGAACCGCAAGTTCTGGCTGAACCTCGCCGGCCTGGCGGTGTTCGTGCTGATCCCCGTGATCGCGCGCGCGGCCGACGAGCCGTTCCTGGTCAACCTGTTCACGCGGTTCGCCATCTATGCGATCGCCGCGGTGAGCCTCGACCTGATCCTCGGCTACGGCGCGCTGGTCAGCTTCGGCCACGCCGCGTTTTTCGGACTCGGCGGCTACGTGATCGGCGTGGTGGCCTTCCACACCGCCGACGGCTCCGGCATCTTCGGCTGGCAGGGCACCGGGCAGGCACTGGTCCTGTGGCCGATCGCGATCGCCATCTGCGCGGCCGCGGGCCTGCTGATCGGATTCCTGTCGTTGAGAACCTCGGGTGTGCAGTTCATCATGATCACGCTCGCGTTCGGCCAGATGCTCTATTTCATCCTGGTCGGGCTGATGTACTACGGCGGCGACGACGGGCTGGCGATCGACGCGCGCAACACGCTGCCCGGGATCGACCTTCGAAACGGGGTCGCGTACTACTACCTGTGCGTCGCGCTGTTGGCCGGGTGGGTCCTGCTGTGCCGGCGCATCGTCGGGTCGCGCTTCGGAATGGCGTTGCGCAGCCTCAAGCAGAACCGCCGGCGCAGCGTCGCGTTGGGAATCGCCCCGTTGCGCTACCAGCTGGCGGCGTTCACCGTCTCGGCCGCGGGGACCGGGCTCGCCGGCGTGCTCTGGGCGAACTACGCACTGTTCGTCAGTCCGGACATGACCTCATGGCAGAAGTCAGGCGAGCTGATGGCGATGGTGATCCTCGGCGGCATGGGGTCGATCTTCGGGCCGGTGATCGGCGCCTCTGTCTTCATCGGCCTCGAGCAGGTGCTCACCGGCCTGACCGAGCACTGGATGCTGGTCATGGGCCCGGTGCTGGTGCTGATCGTCCTGTTCGGGCGGCGCGGCCTGTACGGGCTGCTCGTGCCGGAGCGCGACCATGGCTGAGACCGCCCGCCTCGAATTGCGTGGGCTGCGCAAGTCGTTCGGCGCGCTGCGCGTGACCGACGACGTGAGCCTCACCGTGCACGCCGGCGAGGTGCACGCGCTGATCGGCCCTAACGGTGCGGGGAAGTCCACGCTGATCGCCCAGGTCAGCGGCGAGCTCATTCCCGACCACGGGGAGATCCTGGTCGACGGCCAGCCGGTCACGTCGATGCCGGCGCACCGGCGCGCGTCGGCCGGGTTGGCCCGATCGTTCCAGATCAGCCAGGTGTTCCCCGAGTTCGACGTCGAGGACAACGTCGCGATGGCGGTGCAGGCGCGCAGTCCGGGTGGATTCGACATGTGGCGCAACGCCCGACGCGACGCGCGCCTGCGCGGTCCCGCGCGCGACGCGGTAGCGCGGGTCGGACTGGGCGAGCGCGCGGGCGTGCGCGTGAGCGAACTCGCGCACGGTGAGAAGCGCCAGCTCGAGCTGGCGATGGCACTCGCGCTCGACACTTCGATCCTGCTGCTCGACGAGCCGATGGCCGGCATGAGCGCCGAGGAGTCGCGGCGCATGGCCGGGTTGCTCGCCGACCTGAAGCGCGACTACGCGATCCTGCTGGTCGAACACGACATGGACGTCGTGTTCGCGCTGGCCGACCGGATCACGGTGCTTGTGTACGGCCGGGTGATCTTCACCGGCACGCCGGAGGCGGTTCGCGCCAGCCCCGAGGTGCGCAACGCCTACCTGGGAGGGCGCTGATGCTGTCCCTCGACTCGGTCGACGCCGGCTACGACTCGAGCCAGGTGCTGTTCGGCATGACATTGTCGGTGGCGGCGCACGAAGTGGCCTCGCTGATCGGCCGCAACGGCATGGGCAAGAGCACCACGGTGCGCGCGATCATGGGCTTGCTGCCGGCGCGCCGCGGGCGCGTCGTCTTCGACGGCCGCGACCTTGCGGGCCACGCGCCGAGCCGCATCGCGCGGATGGGCATCGGGCTGGTGCCCGAGGGCCGCCGGGTGTTCGGTTCGCTCAGCGTCGAGGAGAACCTGCTTGCGACGGCGCGCCCTGCGCCGGCCGGTGCCGCCGGCTGGTCGATCGATCGCGTGCACACGCTCTTTCCCAGGCTGCGCGAGCGACGGGCGCAGTCGGCGCGCACCCTGTCGGGCGGCGAGCAGCAGATGCTGGCAATCGGTCGCGCGCTGATGACGAATCCGCGCCTGCTCATCCTGGACGAAGCGACCGAGGGGCTGGCGCCGCTGATTCGCCACGAGATCTGGGCCTGCCTGCGGACGTTGAAGAACGAGGGGCAGACGATCCTGGTGATCGACAAGAACCTGCAGGAGATGGCCGCGCTCGTCGACCGGCATCATATCGTCGAGAAGGGCCGCGTCGTCTGGCAGGGCTCGCCGGCAGCCCTCGCGGAGCAGGCCGAGGTCGCGCACCGGTTCCTCGGCGTCTGACGCGCGGCTCCGCGCCGCGGGCCCGGAGCCCGCTCAGCGCTCCAGGTACTGCAGCTTCTCGTGCACGTCCTTCCACTGCTCGGCCTCGGGCAGCGGATCCTTCGTGCGCGTGATGCTGGGCCAGGCCTTCGCCAGTTCGGCGTTGAGCGCGACGAACGACTCCTGCCCGGCCGGCACGTCCTCCTCGGCCTTGATCGCCTCGACCGGGCACTCGGGGATGCACACCGCGCAATCGATGCACTCGTCCGGGTCGATGACCAGCATGTTGGGGCCTTCGCGGAAGCAGTCGACCGGGCAGACGTCGACGCAATCGGTGTAGCGGCAGCGGATGCAGGATTCGAGGACGACGTGGGTCATGGCGCGCGATTCCGGATTGGCACGTATTGACGCGCATATTAGCGTGGAGTAATTTCGCTGCGCAATGCGAATGAAGCGCTTGCTTCATTGATGCAGGTCGTGTCGATGTTTCCGGGATCCCGTCGCGATGGCCACCAGCCCGCAGCACACGATCGAAGCCGCAGGCGCGCCGCAACACGCAGGCGCGCCGCGCTACGAGCGCGCCGCCGATCTCGACTCGGCGCTTCGCCGGCTCGCCGAAGGCGGCTGGACGCCGCTCGCGGGCGGCACCGATTTCTACCCGGCGCGCGTCGGTCGCCCGGTGCGCGAGTCGCTGCTCGACCTGGGGGGCTTGCGGGCGCTGCGCGGCATCGCCCCGGGCGCGCACGGCGCCGCGCCGGCGTGGCGCATCGGCGCGCTCACGACCTGGTCGGACCTGGCGCGCGCGCCGCTCGATCCCGGGCTGGGCGCGCTGCAGCAGGCGGCGCGCGAGGTGGGCGGCATCCAGATCCAGAACCAGGCGACGATCGGCGGAAACCTCTGCAACGCGTCGCCCGCCGCCGACGGGGTGCCGGCACTGCTCGCGCTCGACGCGCAGGTCGAACTCGCCAGCGTGCGCGGCGTGCGCGTGATGCCGCTGGTGGCGTTCGTGCTCGGCAATCGCCGCACCGCGATCGCGGCCGACGAGCTCCTGACGGCGGTGATCGTTCCGCGGCGCTCCCCGCGCGCGGTGTCGCGCTTCCTGAAGCTGGGCCACCGGCGCTACCTGGTCATCTCGATCGCGGCGGTCGCGGCGGCGCTCGACTTCGACGTCGACGATCGCGTCGTGCAGTGTGGCGTCGCGGTCGGCGCCTGTTCGGCCGCGGCGGTGCGCCTGCCGGCCGTCGAGGGTGCGCTCGCTTCGGCGCCGCGTGCGCAGCTCGGCGAGCGCCTCGAAGCGCTCGACGCCGCATCGGCCTTCGCGCCCCTCGCACCGATCGACGACGTGCGCGGCACGGCTGCCTATCGCCGCGAGGCGGCGGCCGAACTGGTGCGTCGTGTCCTCGCCGAGATCTCCGCCGATCGGCAGGCCGCCCGATGAACCGCCGCGAACCCACCGGATCGCCTCCGATCGCTCGAGCGTTCCAGATCGACGTCAACGGGCGCGCGGTCGAAGTCCGCGCCGCGCCCGCTACGCGGCTCTCCGACTGCCTGCGCGACGAACTCGGGCTCACCGGCACGAAGATCGGCTGCCACGCCGGCGACTGCGGCGCCTGCACGGTGCTGCTCGATGGCGAGCAGGTGTGCGCCTGCCTGGTGCCGGTCGGCCAGTGCGAGGGCCGTGCGGTCGCGACGGTCGAGTCGCTGGCGGCGGCCGCGCCCGGCTCGCCGGCCGCGGCGTTGCGCCGGGCGTTCATCGACCACGGCGCGGCGCAGTGCGGCATCTGCACGCCGGGCATGCTGATGGCGGGCCTGGACGTGCTGCGCCGTCACCCGCGGCCGACCGAGCAGCAGGTGCTCGACGGGATCGGCGGCGTGCTGTGCCGCTGCACCGGGTACCGCAAGATCGTCGAGGCGGTCATCGCGGCGGGTGCCGTGGGCCGCCCTGACGGCGAACCCGGCCCGGCGCCGGCGGCGGTCGCGGAGCCGCTCGCCTCGCTGGGCGCCGGCCGTGCGGTCGGCGCGCGCCTGCCGCGCCTGGACGCGGCGGAGAAGGTCGATGGCCGGCTCGCCTACGGCGCCGACCGCGCGCCGGCCGATGCCTGCTGGCTGAAGGTGGTGCGATCGCCGCACGCGTCGGCGGATTTCGAATACGGCGACCTCGACGCGTTCGTCGCTGCGCACCCGGGACTCGTGGGCGTGGTGCTCGCCTCCGACATCCCGAACAACCGCTTCGCGATCTTTCCCGACTTGCGCGACCAGCCGGCGGTCGCCGAGGGCCGGGTGCGCCTGCGCGGCGAGGCGGTGCTCGTCCTGGCGGGCGAGCGCGACGCGGTCGAGGCGATCGACCCCGCGTCGGTGCCGATCCGCTGGCGGCCGCTGCCGGCGATCGAGGAGCCCGAGGCGGCGCTCGCGCCGGGCGCGCCGGCGCTGCACGAGCGCTGGCCGGACAACGTGCTGTGCCGGGGCCGCGTGGTGCGCGGCGACGTCGACGCCGCGCTCGCCGCGGCGCCGCTCGTGGTCGACGCCACGATGCGCACCGCGTACGTCGAGCACGCCTACATCGAACCCGAGGCGGGCTATGCGCAGTGGTCGCGCGACGACGGCGCCGAGCGCGTCACCGTGTTCGCATGCACGCAGACGCCGTACATGGACCGCGACGAGCTCGCCTGGATGTTCGGCCTGAAGCCCGCGCAGGTGCGCATCGTGCCCTCCGGCGTCGGCGGCGGCTTCGGCGGCAAGCTCGACATCTCGATCCAGCCGCTGCTGGTGGCGGCCTCGCGCAAGTTCGGCCGGCCGGCGCGCATCGTCTACACGCGGCCCGAGTCGATGGCGTCGACGACCAAGCGGCATCCGGCCCGCATGCGGGCGACGCTGGCGGCCGACCGCGAGGGGCGCCTGCTCGCCTACGATTTTCACGGCGACTTCAACACCGGCGCGTATTCGTCGTGGGGCCCCACGGTCGCCAATCGCGTGCCGATCCACGCCAGCGGGCCGTACCGGGTCGCCACGGTGCGCGCGCTCACGCGGGCGGTCTACACGAACAACGCGATCGCCGGCGCGTTCCGCGGCTTCGGCGTGCCGCAGGCGACGCTGCTCAACGAGACGCTGGTCGACATGCTGGCGCAGCAGCTCGGCGCCGATCCGCTCGAGTTCCGCTTCGATCAGGCGCTTCGCGCAGGCGACACCACGCCGACCGGGCAGCGGCTCGCGGCCAGCGTCGGGATGCGCGCCTGCCTCGACGCGTTGCGACCCCAGTGGCTCGCGGCGCGCGCGCGCGCCGACGCGTTCAACGCCAGCCAGGGCGTGGCGGGGCACGCGGCACGGCGCAGCGCGCTCGCCGACGCCGGTTCCACCGATCCGCATGCCCGCTATGCGTCGCACAAGCGCCGCGGCGTCGGCGTTGCCTGCATGTGGTACGGGATCGGTAACACCGTGATCGCCAACCCCTCGTCGATGCAGGTCGGGCTGCGTCGCGACGGTCGCTTCATGCTCTACAACGGTGCGGTCGACATCGGGCAGGGCACCTACACGATCATGGCGCAGATCTGCGCCGATGCGCTGGGCGTTCCTGTGTCGCAGATCGACCAGACCGTCGCCGACACCGACCTGACGCTCGACGCGGGAAAGAGTTCGGCGTCCCGGCAGACCTTCGTGTCGGGCAACGCGGCGAAGGCCGCGGGGGCCGAGCTGCGCGCGCGGCTGCTCGCGATGCTCGGCCTTGCCGCCCATGCGCGGCTCTGGGTGGACGGCGCGCTGCTGTGGGGCGAGGCCGAAGGGCGCCGCGCGTCGATCGACCTCGGTACGCTGCCCGCCGATGATCGCGGCGACGTTGCGCTCGGCAGCGGCCACTTCGATCCGCCGACGGTGCCGCTCGATGCGGACGGCCAGGGCGTGCCCTACGCGACCTACGGTTTCGCGGCACAGTTCGCCGAGGTCGAGGTCGACGTCGCGCTCGGCACCGTGCGGGTGCTGGCGATCCACGCGGCGCACGACGTCGGTCGGGCGGTCAACCCGACCCAGGTCGAGGGCCAGATCCACGGCGGCATCGCCCAGGGGCTCGGCCTCGCGCTGATGGAGGAGTACCACGCCGGGCGCACCGACAACCTTCACGATTACCTGATCCCCACTGCGGGCGACGTGCCGCCGATCGTCGTGCACCTCATCGAGGACGCCGAGCCGCTCGGCCCCTACGGCGCCAAGGGCGTCGGCGAGCCGGCGCTGGTCGCGACCGCGCCGGCGATCCTCAACGCGATCCACCACGCGACCGGCGTGCGCATGGACCAGGTGCCGGTGACGCCGGACCGGCTGCGCGCGGCGCTGCGCCACGGAGAGTCCCGATGACCCAGCCCATCGGCTCGAACGCGATCGGCGAGCAGTTCGACGCGCCGGACGATGCGTCGACGCCCGCCGGCGAGATCGTCGCCGCGCGCGCGCCCGAGAAAATGGCGGCGAACAAGATCCAGTGCGACGCCTGTCCGGTGCTGTGCCAGATCAGCGAGGGGCGGCTCGGCGCCTGCGATCGCTGGGGCAACGTCGGCGGCGTGCTCACCCGCACCGATCCGGTGGTGCTGCTCAGGCGTCCCGGCGCCGAGGTGGTCCCGAGCACGGTCGAAGCCTGGGACGGCGCGTTGCTGAACAACGCGCCGGTGTTCGTGTCGGGCGTCGCGAGCGGCACCACCTATCCCGACTACAAGCCCGCGCCGTTCATCGTCGGCAGCCGCCACGAGGGCGTCGACATGGTCACCGTCGTGACCGAGGGCATCTTCAGCTACTGCAGCTTCAAGGTGAAGATCGACACCGACCGCTTTCTCGGCCCCGAGCAGGCGACGGTGCGGCACCGCGGCGAGGCCGTCGGTCACGTGACGACGATCGAGTACGGCTCGCAGTTCCTGTCGCTGGGGGGCGTGCACCACCTGACCGGCGGCTCGAAGAAGGAAGGCCGCGTCACCTGCGAGCTGATGATGGCGCTGGGCAACTGCCAGTCCGTCGACCTCGAGATCGAGGGCGGCGCGCAGCTCACGGTGCAGGCGGGTCGCGCGCCGCGCATCAACGGCGTCGAGGAGCAGCGCATGCGCGTCGGCTGCGGCTCGGCGACGATCGGCATCTTCGCGCGCCAGTGGTTCGGCCACGTCGACGAGGTGGTGGTGGTCGACGACCACATCACCGGCGTGCTGAGCGAGCACCAGGCCGGGCGCTGCCTCGACATGCCGCCTTCGGGCATCCGCATCCGCGGACGCAAGTCGACGCCCGGCCGCTACTTCCAGGTCGCCCACCCGGGCACCGGTTGGGGCGGCACCGACATCGAGGACCCGCTGTCGATCGTCGAGGGCTGGGACCCGAAGGTGGCGCGCCCGGGGCTGCGCCTGCTGATGGTGTCGACCACCGGCGAGCACGCCGAGTGGTTCGAGCTCGACGAGGCCTTGCGGCCGCAGCGCGC
>CALMSQ010000086.1:0-2835 GCA_937872345.1 uncultured Burkholderiales bacterium
TCGAGGTCCGCGATCGCCACCCGTGCGCCCTCGCGGGCGAACTTGCGTGCCGTCGCCATCCCGATCCCGCCGGTCGCCCCGGTGATGATCGCCACCTTGTCCTTCAGTCTCATGTCTGCTCCGCAGGAAGTTCCGGATCCGGTGCACCGCCGGTCATGCCCGCGAACTCGAGCACCCGCCCGGCGAGCGTGTCGAAGTCCGACAGGCCGTGATCGCTGCCCTCGAGCAGGATCGTCGGCACGCCGGGATACCTGGCGAGCATTTCGCGCCAGTCGAGCAGTTCGTCGCCCTTGGCGGCGACCAGCAGGTAGCGCTGCGGCCGCGTCGGCGCGCCGACCTGCAGGCGCGCCAGTTCCTCGAGGTGGCGCGGCTCGAACACGAACTCGTCGTCGCTGTGGTACATGCGCTGCGTCCCGGTGTGCGCCGCGAGGTCGCGCGCGGGGAAGATCGCCGGATTGAGCAGCACTGCGCGACAGCCGCAGCGCTCGGCCAGCCAGGTCGCGTAGTAGCCGCCCAGCGAGCTGCCGACCAGCGTGTCGGCGGCCTGCGGGGCGATGTCGCGCAAGACCCGCTCGATCGCCGCGGCCGGCGAGGCCGGCAGCTGCGGACAGACGAAGCGTGAAGCCAGGCCGCGCTCGGCCATCCGGTCGGCGAGCAGCCGAGCCTTGAACGATTGCGGCGACGACCGGAAGCCGTGCAGGTAGACCAGGCGCGGTCGCGCGGCCGTGGCCATCTCAGCGGGCAGCCAGCGCGTCGAGCAGCCGCTGGTGAATGCCGCCGAAGCCGCCGTTGCTCATCACCAGGATCGTGTCGCCGGGCTGCGCCGCAGCGACGATCGCGGCGACCAGCTGCTCGAAGTCGGAATCGACCTGCGCCCGCGCGCCCAGCGGGGCCAGCACGGCCGCGGCGTCCCAGCCGAGCCCGCCGCTGTAGCAGAAGACGCGGTCGGCGGCGGCCAGGCTGGCCGGCAGTTGCGCCGCCATCGTCCCCAGCTTCATCGTGTTCGAGCGCGGCTCGAGCACTGCGAGGATCCGCGCCGAAGCGCCCAGGCGCTCGCGCAGTCCGGCCAGCGTCGTGGCGATCGCGGTCGGATGGTGCGCGAAATCGTCGATGACGGCGACGCCGCCGGCGCGGCCGCGCATCTCGAGCCGTCGGCGCACGCCGCCGAAGGTCGCCAGCGCGTCGATCGCGCGTGCCGGATCGACGCCCGCGTGCCGCGCGGCGGCGATGGCCGCCAGCGCGTTCGCGCGGCTGTGCGCGCCGGGGAGCGCCAGGTGACAGCGCCCGACGCGCTCGTTGCCGAAGTGCACGTCGAACGCCGTGGCGTCGGTGCCTTCCTCGACCCGGTCGAACCACCAGCCCTGCCGCGACAGGAAGTCCTCCCGTTCGCTCCACAGCCCTCGCGCCAGCACGCGGCCCAGCGCCGGCTCCGCGGCATTCACGATCAGCCGGCCGCTGCGCGGCACCGTGCGCACCAGGTGATGGAACTGGGTCTCGATCGCGGCGACATCGGGAAAGATGTCCGCGTGGTCGAACTCGAGGTTGTTCAGCACCGCGGTGCGCGGCCGGTAATGGACGAACTTCGAGCGCTTGTCGAAGAACGCCGTGTCGTACTCGTCGGCCTCGATCACGAACCACTCACTGTCGCCGAGACGCGCCGACACCGGAAAGTTCACCGGCACGCCGCCGATCAGGAACCCGGGCCGGCGCCCGGCCGCTTCGAGGATCCAGGCCAGCAGTGAAGCCGTCGTCGTCTTGCCGTGGGTTCCGGCCACGGCGAGCACCCACTTCCCGTACAACACCTGCTCGGCGAGCCACTGGGGGCCCGAGGTATAGGGCTGCCGCGCGTCGAGGATCGCCTCCATCAGCGGATTGCCGCGCGAGACCACGTTGCCGACCACCCAGAGGTCGGGGGAGATCGACAGCTGGGACGCGTCGAATCCCTCGATCAGGTCGATGCCGAGCGCGCGCAGCTGCTCGCTCATCGGCGGGTAGACGTTCGCGTCGCAGCCCGTCACGCGATGGCCGGCCTGCCTTGCGATGGCGGCGATGCCGCCCATGAAGGTTCCGCAGATGCCGAGGATGTGGATGTGCATCGGAGCGATAATGGCGAGCCACGGATTCTACAGACATGCACGAAGCTCCCGATCCCCTGCGGCTCGAGCTCGCGGCGGCCGCTGCGCGGCTGATCGCCGACTCCGGACTCGACTACGCGAACGCGAAGAAGAAGGCGCTGCGGCAAGTGCTCGGCGACGGGCCGGTTCCCAGGGGATCGATGCCCGACAACGACGAGATCGACGCGGCACTGCGCGAGCACCTCGAGCTCTTCGACGCCGACCACGCGCGGCGCGTCGCCGAACGCCGGCGCACCGCCGCCGCGCTGATGAAGCGGCTGCAGGCGTTCCACCCGTACCTGACCGGGGCCGTCTGGAAGGGCATCGTCACCGAACACGCGCCGATCCACCTGCAACTCTTCCACGACAACCCCAAGGACGTGGAAATCGAGCTGCTCAACGAGGGCGTCGACTTCGAGGTCTCCACCGTGCCGCACTTCCGCAGCGGCGCCGAGGTCGAGGCCATCGGCTTCTATCTCGGCGATGCGCCGGTGCTTCTGTCGCTGTACGGTCACGACGACCTTCGCGGCGCGCTGCGTGGCGGCCCCGCGGGCGCCGAGCGCGGCAATCGCGACGCGCTGCTCGAGCGGCTCGAGCAGGCGGCATGAACCGGCGGCGCTGGCTGGGCCTGGGCGCGCTGGCGCTCGCCTTCGGCGGCTTCGGCGCCTGGGTCGCGTCGCGGCGTTATGCGATCGGCGATGCCGACAGCGCCGCGATCGAG
>CALMSQ010000087.1:0-5800 GCA_937872345.1 uncultured Burkholderiales bacterium
GGTCGAAGGCACTCCCCTGCTAAGGGAGCATGCGGCCAAAAACTGCATCGAGGGTTCGAATCCCTCCGTCTCCGCCAAGGTCAACACATGACCTTGACTCACAAGGGAAACCGCACCAGATAGGGGCTTCCGGCCCGCCAAGTGGTACACGAAGCTGGTACACGCCAGCTAGACTTGGAGAATGAAGGTGCGCCATCAATCCAATCTCGTTAGGCGCGGCGGCGTCTACTACTTCCGCGTTGGCGTCCCTGCGCTTTCGGCTTAGCCGATGCCTTCTCGAAAATCTTCGGCGAAATTCGTCGCCAAGGCCGTCAACCACTTCCCATCGCCGACGCGGCCCCCTTAAGATCCCCGGAAAATAAGGCAAAGGCCGGAGGGGGCATGGAAATCGTCATCGGTTGGCTGATCTTCTCGCTCGTGGCGGCCTGGATCGCCAGCAGCAAGGGGCGCAGCGGATTCGGCGTCTTCGTCCTGTCTGTGCTGCTCTCGCCCCTCATCGGCATCATCGTCGCCCTAGTGATGCAGCGGGCCGACAAGATCGAGGCGACTCAGGTAGTCCACGGAGGTGTCTCGCGCGAGTTCTGGAAGTGCCCCTTCTGTGCCGAGGCAGTGCGCTTCGAGGCCATCAAGTGCAAACACTGCGGGTCGGACTTGAGTACCCCGGAGGTTGCCGAGAAGAGGGCCGCAGCAGTCGCGGCGACGAACAGCACGTTCAAGAGCCAAGCAGTCGTGAAGATCTTGCTGATCGTGACGGTCTTGGCGATCCTCGGGTACATACTGAACCACTGACCGAGAACGTTCGTGCGCCGGCTTCACGACCTAGCGACTCTGTCGCGTCTGATC
This sequence comes from uncultured Burkholderiales bacterium, assembly GCA_937872345.1. GTDB lineage: Bacteria > Pseudomonadota > Gammaproteobacteria > Burkholderiales > Burkholderiaceae_E > Zeimonas. Next base: position 844 of record CALMSQ010000087.1, read on the forward strand.
GCCCTCTCCATCGCCCTGCTTGGTTGCGACAACGCGAACCGGCCCCCCGAGTTGTCGAAGACAGTCGTCGATCCTGCCGAGCGGCGCGCCCAAGAGTGCGTGACCGCCGCCCCCGCAATCATCGAGAAGTCCGATGCGCTCGTGAAGGAGGGCAAACCTGACGAGGCGATTGCGGCGCTCAATGAGTGCAGCGGCCCCTTGCTGGGGAAATCCTCCGACATCGTGCTTGCACTGGATCGCGCGAAAGCGGCGAAGGTGAAGCAGCAACTCGATGCGACGCCAAAGCACGATTGGTGGGGACGACTCAGGTTATTGGAGGAATGGAGCGGCCTGGTGGACAAGCTGCCGGCGCCGTTCGATAAGGAACTCGCGACCTTGAGAGCGAAGCAGGACGCGGAGCGGGAGAGGGAGCGTCGCTTCACTGAGCAGGCAAAGGCCATGAAGTACTACGCCTTCTGCACGGAAATTGGCCGGTTGGTGCGCTCGAAGGGGCCGCTCAACGAGAAGGGGGAAGCCTTCATGGCATACGCAAGGTCAGCGTACGGGATCCGCACCGAGGACGAAGGCCTGATACGGGTGCGCGAGCTTGCCGTGGGGATGCCGATGTGTGCAGTGGTTGCCTCGCTGGGGGTACCGAGCGAGGTCCGCGAGATCGCTTCAAGGCACGGCAAGGCGTGGTCGGTCTGGTATCGCGACAGGCAGATCCTGATCTATCTTGATGGCCATCAGATGGTCACGAGGTACTCGCGATGAGGTCGCTTCGCGGGGCGCGGGGGCCGATGGGGGAAGGGATGGCATCCCGGAATTTTCCAGTGCTTTTCGTCCGGTCCCCATGTACGCTTTCGGCGGTCCCTTGAAGGCATCTGTCGAGTAACCGGATAGGAATGGCGAAGGGAGATCGTCTGCGTATGCCGGTAGGCCCGGAGTACGCCCGCACGCTTGGTCATGCCGTCTACACGTTCACCCTGCTTGAATGGAATGCGATCCACTGCTGCGAACGCCTCGAAGAGGGCTTCGTCTACGGGGTTGATGGTAGGAAGACCATGGGATCGCGGAACGTAGCCGAGAAACTCGTCTCCCTATGCAAGCTTGCTCCCGACTCTCCCGATGCAGATGAACTCCGTGCGGCCGCCGACGAGTTCCTGCGCCTTGTCGCCGTTCGCAATGCGCTTGTCCACGCGCGTCCTGGAACCGCCCCTGATGGTCACTCGCAGCGGCTCTTCAGGCACGGCGAGATGTGGACAATCGAAATGATCGAAGAGCAGGCCGACGCGTTCGCGGCTTGCAGCGTCCGCCTCAATCGGCTCCTTCACGGGTTCCTTTCGGGGGGACAGGGGAAGGGCGCGAACAGGCGATGAACATTCCATCTGGTACCGCCATGCCCCGCGAACTCCTCCTTGCTCCTCTCTGCGTGACTCCATGCGTGTTCGCGCAACCGTCGCCCGAAGCGTTCAAGGCAGAGGTAACCGATAACGTCGCCACCGAATACGCAGAATGCGCTGCCTACTTTGCGATTGTTCAAGGGGCCTTCGAGAGTTCCGGCAGAACCGCCGAAGCTACGAAGTACAAGGAGGTCTCCGACAAGGCATTCCAATTCTCCTTCCGCGCAGCACAGCAGAGCCGCAACGAGGAAATGGCGGGAAAGGTGTCCCTCGCGCGATTTGAGACGAGCCTCAAGGAGATGCAGAAGGTCATCGACTATGACTACAGCAATATCTCGCTCCTGATGAACAGGCATTCGACACCGTGCGTCGAGGCCATGAAGGACTCGGGGGTCGTCATCCGCCGATGGACCGAGCGCGTCGACGCGAAGCGCGGGTTTCCGATCACGAAGTAGCCGCGTGAAAACCCCGGCTGTCGTCTTTCTCGATGCGTCCGCGATGAAGCGGGCGGTTCTCGTCCGCACTCGTTCCACTGTGGCACCCAAGACCCTCACATGGGGGCCGCGAGAGATCACAGTTCCCGTGACCCGCTTCGAGGCTTTCGACACGACGGAAGGAATTGCGAATCAAGTGATGCGGGATGAAGCGAGGTTGCTGCCGTACGTTGCGGAACTCGCGGGAGCCGGGCGTCTACGATTGCAGACGGGGGTCGAGGCCTGTGGGGAGTTCCTGGGCCTGCGCGAGATTGATGGCCTCGGAGTGCTCGACGGCGTCCAGATCGAGATGATCGAGTCGCCGCTTGGGCGCTCGCACTCTCGGATGATGGGCGGCGGAGGGTTGGATGCGCGAAAACTCCAACGGGAGTTCTTCGAGTCGATCCATGCACCGCGCTACCTCGAAATGCGAAAGGCGTTCGGGGCGCTGAAGACAGGGTCGAAACGCTCGCGTAATCTGCTCGCCGACATCTTCCACGTCTGGACTGCTGACGAGTCGGGCGCGGATTTCCTCTTGACCCTTGATGCCCGCCTTTGCCGGGCGGTCAGGGGCCAGCCGCAGTTGAGGCTGCGCGTGAAGGTCGTTCAACCGTCAGAACTCATTACCGAAGTGCCGCCGCCGTCTCTGCGCTGGCGCCTGGCGCGCGCAGTGGACCGCTTGCGCGCTCGATTCAAGCCGCGAGCACAACCGGACACACTGTTTGGCCGCTGAAGGGCAAGCGTAAGCTCGCCTGAGCGGTAGACATTCGCAAGCGGACTTTTCTGGCAGCCTGAAGCGCCGAAATCCGGTCCGGCGCTGGACAAGTCTGCGCAACCGGGCGCACATTGGACGAACGCTGCCTGACCCGGTTCGGAATCTCACGAATCCGGGAAATGCGGACCCGGGGGAACCAGGTGGCAAGACCTTCCTCGGGAACGCGCGTCTTCGCGATTTCCGAGGCCAGATCGTGAGGTCGGCCATGCGAAGAGTCCTTTCGATCCAGATTGCCGCTTGGCTCCTGTTGGCGTGCGCCTCGGCCGCCGCGCAGACGCCGGGTGCGGGTTCGGCTGCACCGGGATCTGTCGACTGCAGCGCGCTGGCCGGCGCGCCGAACTCGCCGCTCGGCAACGCCGACTTCTGCCGGCAGATGATGAACAGCGCGCAGCAGTCCGCAGCCGCACTCCAGGACACGCGCGGCGCGCGGCCCGGTGACGAGGCGATGAGCTGCCAGGACATCGCGAAGGAAATGTCCACGATGCAGGGCATCGGCCTGTCCGACGCGAGCCGGGCCGAGGGTGACGCGGCGAGCGCGCAATACGGCGCTGTGGTGAGTTCGCAGCTCGCCCGGCTCCACGCGCAGGGCGTTGCGGGTGCGGTGGCGGTCACCGCCGCGGCTGCCGCGGATCTCGCGGTGCAGCTCGCCACGGCCGGCCTCGTCAACCCCCACGCCGCCCAGACTCTCCAGCAGGCAGCGCTCACCGGCAGCAAGGCCCAGGGCGAGCAGATGGCCGAGGAGCGGCGGCCCGCGGAGCAACGGGTCGCCAATGCAGTCGGCAAGAGCACGCGGGAAATGTCGGAGCAGCTGCAGTCCAACCCGAGATTCGCGCGCCTCGTCAGCCTGGCGATGGCCAAGGGTTGCAGGGGGTCGGAGGATACGCCGACCCCGTCGCCGCTGCAGATTCGACCCGGCATGTCACCCATCGGTCACTGATTCTTCTCGGCGGCGCGGCGCTGATTGTCGCGATGCTCTGGCTGGGTCGGGAAGCGCTGCGGCTTCGCTCGGCCGCGGGACCAGACCGTGGGGCGTGACCCTGAACCAGGTCAGGGCGCCGGCGCGCTCAGCCTGAGCGGCAACTCCGCCTGCGCCAGGACCTTGCCGCTGCGCGCGTCGCGCAACGTCAGTCCGACCACGTCCGAATACGTTCCCGGGTCGGCACTCTCGTAGTCGCCGTGCCGAACGATCGCCGTGATCGTGGCCGTGACGAGTTGCGAGCCCCGGCCCTCTCCGGTGCCGGGCGCGAATTCGAGCGAATACGCGATCGCGTCGTCGCCGTCCGGGCCCTGCAACTGGCGCGCTGCCGTGTCGCCGTCGAAGTGCCGGCCGGCGTCCACTTCGAGCCGGTAAGGGGTGGTGCGGGTGCAGCGAAACTGCACGGTCAGCGACGTCGACGTATCGCCTGCCAGGGGTCGGATCGCGGGGGGCAGCGTGCCCGCCGGCACATCGACGAACCGGCACGAGTCGATGACGGTGGCGGAGACGCTGGCAGAGACGCTGGCGCTTCCTGTGCTGCCGGCGCGGGCCGGTGCGGGGAGCACGGCGGCCGCCGCCACTGCGAGCAAGGCGACGATCGCGCCGATGCGCCACGTCGCGGGTCGACGCCGCGCGTCGGCCCGAACGAAGCGTCGCGGCGCCCCCGGGTGCTTCCCAATTGCGACTGCCGATCTGCACATCGCCGTCCGACCCCTGACTGACCTGCGTGGCGTGCCTCGGGCTCTTCGCGCGAGGCAAGAACTGTCGACGGCAAACGACGGGCGCAAGCACCCACGGCCCCGAGACGAACGTGTCCTCGGGGGCAACCCGGCCACCCTTCCCGAGCACGTCGGGGATGGGGTCCGTGGCTTTGCGTCCGCAGCTTCCACCGCGTTTGCCGAGTTGCCTTTGTATCATCTCCGATAGATCTTTGCATGTGCGATATGGCACTGCCCGCGCCGATCGCGGTGCCGCGTCTTTTCTTCGACATGACGCTCTGACATGATGTCCGCGCGGCATTCCGCCGCAGCGGGATCCGCAACCGGGCAGGAGGGCGCTTCGCGATGGCCCGCATCCGCGACGTCGTCGTGATCGGCGCAGGGCCGGCGGGCGCCGGCACGGCGGCGCGCCTGCATCAGCGCGGCGTGCGCGACGTGCTCGTGCTCGATCGGGCGCGTTTCCCGCGCGAGAAGCCCTGCGGGGGCGGGTTGACCGGCCGCGCCGCGGACGCGCTCGACGAACTGGGGCTGCGGCTCGCTGTGCCGCACGCGCCGTCGGGGGTGGCTCGCGTGCGCTTCGGGACCTTCGAGCGGGCCGTCGCCCTGGCGCGCCCGGTCAACGTGATCCGCCG
>CALMSQ010000088.1:0-3335 GCA_937872345.1 uncultured Burkholderiales bacterium
TTTCGCCACGTCGCGGTTCGAGATCGCGACCAGGCGGATGCCAGGCATCGCGGTCAGGATCTGCAGCGCAATGCCGCGCGCCATGTAGCCGGCGCCGACCATCGCTGCGCGTATCGGGTTGCCGGCGGCGAGCCGCTTCGCCAATGCAGTGTCGACAATGATCATGATGAGCTCCTCGGCGGAAGGTGGGGATCGCGGTCGGGGGGCGTACCCGTGGCGGCTATCGGTCGAACAGGGGCCAGGACGAGTCGGCAGCCGAGATCACGCGTATCCCGGCGGGCCATTGAATGCCGAAAGCCGGATCATCGTAGCGCACTCCGCGCGCGGCCTCCGGCGCGTAGGGGCTACTCGTGGAATAGACGAGTTCCGTGTCGTCCTCCAGCGTCAGGTAGCCGTGGGCGGCGCCCCTCGGCACGTACAGCTGAAGGCCGTTGTTCTCGTTCAATTCGATTCCGTACCAGCGCGCGAAGGTCGGGGAGTCGCACCGCAGATCGACCACGACGTCGAACACCGCACCACGCACGCATCGAACGATCTTGACCTCCGCGTGCGGCTCGACCTGGTAGTGCATGCCGCGTAACGTGCCCGAACGCGGGCTGAAGCCGGTGTTGATCTGCCGGATGCTTCCTTCCAGCCCGCGCTGGGCGAGTTCGTGCTCGCAGAAGACCCTTGCAAAATGGCCCCGTTCGTCGACGCGACGTTCGGGCTCGATCACGAATGCGCCCGCGACCGGGGTTTCTCGAAACAGCACGCTCGGGCCTCCAACGTGGGGAATTTGCGCCTCGGCGGCGCAGCAAGCATGTTCGTGCAAGGCACGCCGCGCTGGCAAGGCAGAATTCCGCATTGTGCCGACGCGCATGGCCTTGGTGCCCGCACCGGTGCACCGGGTCAAGGCGGTGCGGCAGTATGGCGGCACCGAATTGCGTCGAAGCGGGTTCGGCGCAAGAATCGGGCCGCCGGGGCGCACGATCCGGCTCGCTTGGCGAGGAGAAACCGCGATGGCGCAGCAGGATCGGACCACTGACGGTGGGCGCGTAGTCGCCGTCGACGTCCTGCGCGGACTGGTGCTCCTGCTGCTCGTACCCGACACGCTGGGCGGCTTCTCTTTCTACCGGATGGCCGAACTGCATCCGGATCACCCGGTATGGACGGCGCTGGCTCGGCAGTTCAGCCACGTCGAATGGAGCGGGGCGGCCATCTGGGACCTGGTCATGCCGCTGTTCGTGTTCCTGGTCGGGGTGTCGATGGCGATGTCGTACCGGCGGCGCAAGTCGGGCGGGGCGACCGATGGGGAGATGCTTCGCCTCGCGGCGCTGCGCAGCGCGACGCTGATCGTGCTCGGCCTGCTCGTCCAGATGACGTTCACCAGCCACCTGGACGAGGCGCTGCTCTTTCTCGTGCTCGCGACCGGATTGCCGCTCGCGACGATCGTGGGTAGGTCGGCGGGCCGGCCGCTGCCGCCCGCTCCGGCGTCGCCGTCGGCTGCGCTCTCCGCCGCCTGGGTGCTGATCGTCCTGGGCTGCTCCGTCGCCTGGATGGCGCACGATCCCGGAAAGCTCGGCAGGTACGAACTGCACCAGATCCTGATCCTGATCGGGCTGGCCTATCTGCCAGCGTTCTTCCTGATGCGCCATGACGATTGGATCAAGGCGATCGCTGCGATCGCGCTCATCGCGGCTTACGGGCTCGCATTCGCGCTGTATGCGCCCCACGCAGATGCAGCGCCGGTGGCGGGCCCGTGGCCGAGCCTCGTCGCATCTCACTGGCGCAGCGGCGACAACGTCGCAGCGGCGTTCGATCGATGGCTGCTCAACCTGCTGCCGCGCGCCGAGCCCTACGCGGGCAACCCGCACGACTACCACACGCTGCAGTTCGTGCCGCTCATCTCGGTGATGCTCGCGGGCGCGATCGCCGGCCGCAGCATCATCGAGGGCAGGGGTGACCGCGCGCTGCCGCTTCGCCTGGGGCTCGCGGGAGTCGCGGGGCTTGCCGCAAGCTGGGTTCTGACCGTCTCTGGATTTCCGCTCGTGAAGAGCCTGTGGACGCCGTCGTGGACCGTGTTCAGCGCGTCGGTGTCCCTGATCCTGCTCGCCATGGCGCTGCGCCTGTTCGACTCAGGCCGGCGCGCCGCCTGGGCAAAGCCACTGGTCGTGCTCGGCGCCAACTCGATCCTGCTCTACGTGCTTGCGATGACCGAGCGTTGGCGGGTGGTCTCCCTCTGGCAACGCATCGTGCCGCCCGACGTCATGGCGGTGTCCTGGCGCCCCGTACTGGAGTCGCTGCTGGTGCTGGCCGTGTTCTGGATGTTGGCTGCCGTTCTCGACCGTCTGCGCGTCTACGTCCGGATCTAGCATCCGGCACCGGCGCGACGCTCAGACGAGAACACGCCGGAACACCTGCTCGAGTCGGCGCGCGGGCCCCGTCTCGCGTTGCGCGAAGCGCAACTGCGGTCCGATGTGGAACACGAGGTAGAGCAATGCGAAGCCGCTGCGGAAGCGCCGATCGATGCCGCAATGCCGGAGAAACCGTTCGAGGAAGTCGTGCTCCTCGGGAACCGGCCAGTCTCCCCGCATCAGCATCGGCACCGTCTCGACAATCGTGAGGTCGGGGTTGCAGGTGCGATGGGCGCTGTCCAGGTAGTTGATTGCGTCGAGCACGGGCGGCTCCGCGCGCCGGGCGGCCTCCCAGTCGACGACGGCCGTGATCCGCCCGTCCGATGCGAGGATGTTGGACGTGCCGAAGTCGCCGTGAACCGTGCCGAGCCGGCTGTGTGCGCCGCGCAGGCTGTCGTCGATCAGCGCCCTCGCGTCGGCCCTGAGCGCCGCGTCGCGCAAGTGCTCCAGCACGCGCTCGAGCATCGGCCGGAAGAACGCACCCTGCGGTGTCCTGTCCAGCGGCACCACTGGCCGGCGATCCAGGTCGCCATTGAGCATCTTGAGGAAGCGTTCGACTTCGAACAGATACGCGGGCCGGTTGGCGGCGGACAGGTGGCGGGCAAGCGGTTGGCCGTCGGCATGGCTCTCGGCGAAGAACGCGTGCGTGCCCTCGATTCCGCGGGCCAACGGCGCGGCAACGAGGTTGGCGACTCGCGCGTCGCGGCGGAGATCGCCGAGCAGGGCATGCGCCTTGGCCTCGTCGCGCCTGGCGACCCGCGATCTCGCGACGCGAATCACCGATCGCCTCGCGCCGCCTTCGATGAAGACGATCGACTTGCCCCGCTGCGAATTCGCGACGAAGCTGACAGTCGGCCGCACGGTCGCCTGCACAGCGCCCGGGCCGACTCGCTCCGCCATACGCTCCACCACGGGCGCGCCGACCGAACCGGACTTGCCGGC
>CALMSQ010000089.1:0-2411 GCA_937872345.1 uncultured Burkholderiales bacterium
CTGGTGGGCCCCCCGGGAGTCGAACCCGGCACCAACGGATTATGAGTCCGCTGCTCTAACCATCATGAGCTAGAGGCCCTTCGGAAGCGGCTATCGTACCCGAGACTGCGTAGGGCTCCGAAGCCATGATCGACGTCGCCGGGCGCGGCGCACCCGACGTGGTCGATCCCCAGTTCTTGACATATTGATGTCTCATGCCCATGCTTTGATGCATGCGCACCACGATCCGTCTCGACGAGCACCTTCTGGCCCAGGCCAAGCAATACGCTGCGGCATCGGGCAAGACCCTGACCGCAGTCCTGGAAGACGCTCTGCGCGAAGCGCTCGCCCGGCAGAAGGCGACCACGCGCCGCAAGCCGGTGCGCCTGCGCACTTGCGACGGGACCGGAGTCCTGCCGCGCGTGGACATCGACGATTCGGCATCGCTGCTCGAGCTGATGGAATCCTGAGCGGTGCTGCTCTGTGACGTCAACGTCCTCGTGTATGCGCATCGCAAGGACACGGGGGCGCACGTCGCCTGTCGCGAGTGGCTGGAGGCGTTGATCAACGGCGACGAGGCCTACGGAGTCTCCGAACTCGTGTTGAGCGGATTCGTCCGTGTCGTCACCCACCCGAAGGTCTTTTCCAGGCCGAGCCCGCTCGCGGACGCGCTGGCATTCGCGGCTCAGCTGCGCGATCAGCCGAACGCCGTGGCCGTCGGCCCGGGGCCGCGCCACTGGGACATCTTCCAGGGCTTGTGCCTGGCGCACGCAGTGCGCGGCAACCTGGTCCCCGATGCCTACCTCGCTGCGATGGCCATCGAATCGGGCTGCGAGTGGGTGACGACCGATCGGGATTTCTCGCGCTTCGAAGGGCTGCGCACGCGAAACCCCGTGTCCTGATCGACTCGCGCCGAACCGAGACCAGTCCCGCGCCGCTGCGCCCTACCCCCAGATCGCCTTCGCCGCGTCCACGCACAGCTTGAGCTTCGCCCGCTCGTCGGCCTCGGTCACCGGATTCCCCCCCATCGTGCTCGCGAACCCGCACTGCGGGCTGATCGCCAGCCGGTCCAGGTCGACGTACTTCGCGGCCTCCTCGGCGCGGCGCTTCAGCGTGTCGATCGGCTCGAGCTGCGGGGTCTTCGAGCTGACCAGGCCGAGCACCACGCCCTTGTTCTTCGGCACGAACTTCAGCGGATCGAAGCCGCCGGCGCGCGGCGTGTCGAACTCGAGCAGGAAGTGGTTGACGTTGGCGCGGCCGAAGAAGCGCTCGCCCACCGAGTCGTAGCCGCCTTCTGACAGGTACATGCCCTTGTAGTTGCCGCGGCAGACGTGCACGCCGACGGTCACGTCGGCCGGGCGGTTCTTCACCGCCTGGTTGATCGCCTCGACATACAGGTCGACCAGCCGATCGGGGTGGCCGCCCGCAGCCTTGACCTTCTCGCGCGCGGCCGGGTCGCACAGGATCGCGATCGCCACTTCGTCCAACTGCACGTACTTGCAACCGGCGGCCGACAGTTCGGCGATCTCCTGCTGGTAGATCTTGCCGAGGTCGACGAAGAACGCCTCGGGGTCGGCATAGACCCTCGGGTCGCCCCAGTCGGTGAAACGGTAGAAGTGCATCGTCGACGGCGACGGCATAGTCACCTTCGGGTTCGCCTTCGTGAGCTTCGAAACGAACGCGATCTCGTCGGCGGTGATCGGCGCGCGCCGCGACACCCTGGCTTCGGCATACGGGGCGGTGAACGCCGATTCGTGGCCGTGCTCGTCGTGGAAGGTGAAGACCGCGTCCTTGATCACCAGGCCCGCGGTCAGGCGCACGAACTTCTCCCAGTACGAGATGCGGCGGAACTCGCCGTCGGTCACGACCTGCATCCCGCACTCTTCCTGCAGCCGCACGACGTCGCGGATCGCCGTGTCTTGTGCGGCGCGGAAATCGGCGTCGCTCATCTCGCCGGCGGCGTGCTTGCGGAACGCTTCGCGCAGCGCCTTCGGGCGCAGCAGGCTGCCGATGTGGTCGGCGCGGAACGGGGGGCGGCCGGCGGGGGCGGGGATCATGGCGCTTCCTTGTCTATTGGGCTATAGAATAATCCGAATGTCACAGCAGCCCGCGCCGCGAGTCAAGTCGGCGAAGCCGAAGCGCCGCACCGCCGAGATCGTCGCGGCGGCGGCGCAGGTGTTCGCGCGGCGCGGCTATCACGGCGCGTCGACGCAGGACATCGCCGACGTGCTCGGTATCCGGCAGGCGAGCCTCTACTACTACTTCGACTCGAAGGAGGCGGCGCTGGAGGCGGTCTGCACCGAGGGCATGCGCGACTACGCGTTGCGCGCGCAGCGGGTGCACCGCAGCCAGGACAGCGGCGCGGCGAAGGTCGGCGCGCTGGTCTTCAACCACCTCGCGCCGATGGCCGACAAGCTCGACTTCACGCTGGT
>CALMSQ010000090.1:0-7873 GCA_937872345.1 uncultured Burkholderiales bacterium
CGAAGCCGGCGTCCATCCTGAGCTGGCTCGCGAACAGTGCCATCGCGACGGTGAATACGCCGAGCAGCCCGAGCAGGAACCCGCGGTGCCCGAAGGCCAGCCGCTCGAGTCGCACGACGATGTGCGCGATCATGGATGAGCGACCTGGTCCTGCGTTCGGGGGCGATGGGAAGGTGACGGAGCGCGGCGGCGGCCCGTCCCGGGCGCGCGCCGCGTCACTCGCTGGAGCATCAGAACGACACCGACGTAATCATCGAGAGGAAGTCGCGGTCCTGCATCAGGTTGTTCGAGCCGCCGCCCCAGAAGCGGGTGTAGCCGACCCCGAACTTCCACTTGTCCCGGTGGACGAAGTTCAGCGACAGCGTCGCCGCCTTGCGTCCCTCGACGAACGGCACCGCGTTCGGCGAGGTGCCGTGGAAGTCCCAGGCGACATCGAGTTGCGGCATCATGTTCCAGCCGGTGTCGCCGACGTTCGCGTAGGTGAGGCCGGTGGAGAGCACCATTCCGGCCGAAGTCCGGTCGGGAATCGAATAGTCGGTCAGCAGGTACGGAATGCGGCCGGAGCGGTCGAGCCCGGGGTAGTGCGCGACCGCCACTTCGCCGAGGAAATAGCCCTCTTCGGCGCCGAGCTTGCCGATCAGGCCGCCGAGGTCGGCCGGCGCCATCAGCTTGAAGCCCGTCAGGTGGGCCTGCCACTTGCGCTCCTCGACGAAGCCGCGGGTGGTCTTGCCCACGTAATCGAACACCGAGTACTTGCCGCTCGCGGGCACCGTCGTGTCGATGCCGACGCTGTCCTTGGGTCGGTAGGAAAGCTCGGCGCCGACTGCCCAGGTGCCGACTCGCGTGTTGGCCGACAGGCCGAAGACGTTGCGGCTCTCGCCGTAGTCGACGTAATACGCGAGCCCGGCGACGTTGGTCGTGTGGCGGCTGGGGTCGAAGTTGAACCCGACGAAGGGCAGCTTGTCGTGGTAGCGGATCCAGTACAGGCCGTACTCGGTCTCGGACTCGGCCGGCAACCAGCGCGTGGCGAGGCCGAACTGGCCCGAGTCTTTCGGCTCCCTGGTCGCCATCGGGTAGACGAGCGTCGGCAACGCGACGCCGGCGACCGGCACCGTCGCGCTGCCCGCCGCCAGCTCCGCGAGCGTGAACGGCTGGCCGGTGGTCGGGTTGATCGTGCCGATGTCGCCGACCGTCCCGGGTGGCAGGCCGAGCAGCGTGGAGTTGATGAACGCGTTGCGCCCGCCCTTGCCGATCACGTCGGTCACCGAGAAGAAGGTGCCCACCGGGTCGAACGTGAACGCATTCCAGCGGAACTGGTAGTACCCCTCGACGCTGAGGCCCTCGGCGATATTGGCGTTCAGCGAGATCATCGGCGCAGGCTTGAAGATCTCCTTCAGCTGCGTGCCGGGTACGTGAGCGTTCTGCAGGTTGATCGCGTTGGTGACGTTGACGCCACCGTAGATGAAGATGTCCTCGCCCCAGCTGATCACCTGGTTGCCGACCTTGACCTTCGCCGGGCGTCCCGCAATCTCGAATTCCTTCGCTACCCACGCGTCGAGCCAGGTCCACTTGTCGACCGCCACCGCGCGCGAGGCCGGATCGAGCGGGATGCGGTCGGTGTCGTCGACCTTCCAGTCCTTGAACCAGGTCGCCCGCAGCATGCCGCTCAATCCGCCCGGCCCGTGCAACACCAGCTCGTGCGTGCCCTTGAGCGCCGCGGAGACAATGTCGCCCTTCTTGTAGTTCAGGTTGCCATCGTCGGCCTGCAGGAAGTTGAAGTCGGGATTCGCGATCGCGCCTCCGCCGTAGTAGGCGTTCACGCGCGATTCCAGCTCGCTCGTGGTCGGTACGTTGCCGCCGTTGTCGTTGCCGATGATGCTGCGACTCGGGCCCTGCAGGCGCTTGATGAACCCGAACGAGATCGTCGAATCGAAGTTGCCAGAGACCGATTCATTGCCGAACTTGAAGGCGTGCGCCGGCGGGGCGATCGCTCCTGTCGCCACGAGGGCGAGCGCGCCTGCGACCGCCCGCGCCACCCCCGTGCTGCCGATGCTGCTGGTCATGGTCCCGTTCCTCCTGGTTGTCGTTGTCGTTGTCGCGCCGGGCCCGGAGCCCGGCGCGTTTCGAATCGGATGCAGACGGCCGCGCGCTCAGCGCTCGCCGCGTCGGCGCAGCTCGTCGGGGCTGAACATGTTCGGATTGATGCGCCCCTCGCGGCCGGCGAGCCAGTCGGTGGGCGGATGCTCCTGCGTCGCCGTCTCGGCGATGTAGCGGCCGACGTTGAGGTCGTAGCCGACGAATTCCTGGCTCACGCAGGCCGGAATCTCGGGAGCGACCCAGAGGCTCGCCTCCTGGACGCGCCAGATCTTGCCCTGCGCGTCGTACAGGTCGGTGAGGATCAGCGTCCAGCTGTCCTCGTCGATGTACATCACCCGGCGCGGGAAGATGTGCCGCATGCCGTCCTTGAGTGTCGCCTCGACGACCCAGACGCGGTGCAGCTCGTAGCGCATCAGGTCGCGGTTGACGTACTCGGGAAGGTAGATGTCCTTGTACTTGCGGCTCTTGTCGATCAGCTTCCAGTTGTTGTACGGGATGTACAGCTCCTTCTTGCCGACCAGCTTCCAGTCGTACCGGTCCATCGCGCCCGCGTACATCGGGTACTGGTCGACCGTCTCGAGGTTCTCGTAGCCGGGTACCGGGTTGTCGTAGGCGAACGAGGGCGCGCGGCGCACGCGACGCTGCCCCGGGAAGTACAGCCAGGCATCGGAGCCGCGGTCCATGAACCAGTGAACCAGGATCATCTCGCCGGCGCGCGCGGCCGGCGCCACGACTTCGTTCAGGATCTTGGCTTCCGACTTCTTCACGTCGTCGAAGCTCTTGGTCGACGCCTCGTGGAGCGGGTAGACGAGCCACTGGTTCTGCGCCAGTTGCGAAAAATTGCCGCTCTTGTTGGAGAACAGCGTCGAGTAGTGCTCGACGCGTCCCTCGCCCTGGTACCGAAGCTTGTGATTCCAGACCGCTTCGGCGCCGTTCTTCGGGATCGGGAACAGCACGCCGCCGCCGACTGCGTTCTCGAGCTGCCAGCCCCCCTCGGCGAGCCGGGCCACGCGGGCGTTCTGCGCGCTGCGCTCGTACACCGCATCGGCATAGCCGCACGAACGCCGCGTCGGGTAGACGTCCATCCGGTAGCCCTTGAGCGTGCGGATCAGCGTCTGCTGGCCCTCGGACAAGCGGTCCTTGTACTTGTCGACGTTCGACGCGTCGATCGAGAACAGGACCTTGTCGTCCTTGTACGGGTCGATGCGCGGGTCGCCGACCTTCCACCCCGCCGCCGGCTTCGTGATGCCGCCGGTCCAGGCCGGGATCGTGCCGTCCTTGTTGCCGGCCTTTTCGGCGCCGACCGGAGTGAGCTCCTTGCCCAGCCGCGCGGCTTCCTGCTCGCTCACGGCGGCGCCCGCCGGACCCCAGGCAACGGCGAGCGCGACGGCTGCCGTGAGTTTTTTCCACCCCTTCATGTCGTCTCCTGTCGTGTCACTTCTTGTCAGCGATGCCGACCACCAGCGAGGCCGTGCAGTGGAACATCGTGCTGGTGCTTCCCATGCACCAGTTGATGTCGTTGTGCAGCGTGATCCGATAGGCAGGCCGCTCGCCGAGGTTCGTGTTGCACAGGCAGCGACCGCACGCGGCCTTGCCGCAGCAGTCGAAGTAGCTGATCAGGTAGTCCTTGCCGTCTGCGGGGTTGCGGCAGGTGCCGATCCACGAGACCTTCGACGGTTCGGTGCCGGGCGGGCAGCTGTTCACGGTCCCGCCGCAGCACGAGCAGAGGAAGCCGTCGACCGCGCAGTAGCGCCAGTAGTCGCACTGCTGGTCGTCGGGGCCCTTCGACTTGCCGCCGCCGTGGCCGCCTGCCGCATGCGAAGTGCGGTCGAACGGGAGCACCGGCAACGTCAGGGCCGCGCCCACCAGGAAGCGGCCGGCACGCGCGAGCGCGCTGCGTCGCGAGGTGCGCTGCGCCGCCGCGCGGGTCGAGCGTTCGAATGCGTCGTCGAGCCATTTCATGCGCTGCGCGCCTCCATGCCGAGGTACTCCTGGACCGATGCGACGCCGAGGTCGCGGGCGGTGAACAGGCTTTCGATCTGCTCGCGCGAATTGACCAGCCCCTTGGCGCGGACCCGGCCGGACTCGTCGACGAGCACCGCGTAGGGCAACTTGCCGATCCGGTAGGCCATGCCGAGGTCTGTGGAAAGCAGGTATGGATGGCCCTGCAGGCCGACCCGGGCGCGAAACGCCGCGTGCTCTTCGGGGTCGCCGTCGCTGGCGAACGCGAGTTCGAGCCATCGCTCTTCGTCGACCGCGACGCGCTGCAGGGTCGGCAGCAGCTTCTTGCACACCGGGCAGGTGGGCGACAGGAAGAACAGCAGCAGGCTCTTCGGGCGCGCTCCGCCGGTCTGGAACGGCCGGCCGTCGAGCGTGACCAGGTCCAGCGCGGGCGCGGCTTCGCCGACCTTCGGGCCGCTGTCGAGCATCAATGCGCCCATCGGTGCGATGCGCTCGTACAACACGCCGATCTGGCGCGCCAGCGCAAACACCGTGCCCAGCAGCGCGAGCACGGCGAACCACAGGACGATGTTCGAGACGACGAGGGCTTCGATCATGGTTCGGTCCGTGAGGCGTTGAATCGTTGCGGGTCGGAGAACAGTTCGTTGATGGCGCCGTAGACCGCCCAGAGCGCCAGCGCAGAGAACGCGGTCGTGATGCCGTCGAGCCAGACCAACTCGCGCGACGACGTCGGTGCGACGGCGAGCGCGCACAGCCCGAGCAGCGCGGCATTGCGCGCGACGAGGATCCACGACAGGCGCTGCGCCGAGCCCGGCGCGCCGCATCCACAGTCGATGTCGCGCCGGCCGCGCAGCAGGTTGGCCGCGACCGCCGCGGTGACCAGCAGCAGGATCGCGGCAGCGAGCGCCGCACCTGCCCCGCGCGATGCCGGGTGCAGCAGGAGAAGCCCGGCGAGCGCCTCGAGGGGCGGCAGCGACAGCGCGGTCGCGCGCGCGGCCGTCCGCGTGAGCAGTCGGTAACGCTCGACCGCCAGGCCGAACGAGTCCAGGTCGGCCAACTTGTGCCAGGCGCCGGCGAGCAGGACGATGGCCAGGGCCGCCGCGGCGGCGTGCCCGAGCACGGGGTCGGTCGCGAGGGCCGGCATCAATGCAGCTCCAGTTGGGTGGCCGAGTCGGCCACGCCGTCCATCCGGGAGATCACCCGCGGCTTCGCGCCGGCATCGATCAGAACCAGGCCCATCTTCGCGGCATCCAGCGCCACCAGGCGGGGCGCCGTGCTCTGCACCGCGACCAGTGCGATCGCGTTGTGGCCGGGCATGCGCGCGACCCGCTTGCGCGCGGCGATGTCGAACGCCCATATCTCGGCGGCCGGGTTCTTGTGCGATCCCTCGGCGCCTCCCGGATGCATCGCCACGAACAGCCGGCCGCTCGCCGCGTGGACGGCGAACAGCTGGTAGCCGCCGGGCCGCCAGGCCTTCTTCGCATCTGCGCCCTGCACCAGCGGCCAGCGAGCCAGTAGCCGCGGCTTGTCCTGCGACAGGTCGACCTCGTGGACCTGCCCGAGATAGGAGACGAAGAAGAGGCGGTCGCCGATCGCCTCGGCGTGCACGAAGAGCGGGTCGCCGTCGGCGTCGAAGATCGGCCCGCTGCGGGCCTGCGACTTCAGGGCGCCGGCCTCGTCGATCGTGAACGTCTCGATCGTCCCGTCGCCGCACAGCGTGGCAAATCGTTGCGGCGCGCTGTGCACCGGAAGCGCGAGCCAGCAGCCGGGCGTGGCGATCTCGCTGGCGAGCCTGCGCTGGCGCAGATCGACCACGCTGACGGTGCTTGCAGGGGTCGCGTTCTGCACGAACAGCCAGCGGCCATCGGCCGAAACGGTGATCAGGCCCTTGTAGTTCAGCGCCTGGGCGCGCCGGTCGGGGATCACGATCTCGCCCTTGTGGGCGAGCGTCGTGCTGTCCCAGATGTCGATCACCTCGGTACGCGTGCCCCGGGACAGGCGCGAATAGTAGGTCGTGGAGACGTAGATCTCGCGGCGGTCCGGCGAGAGCACCGATTGCCCGGCGAACGCGGTGGGGATGACTCCGGCATATCGGGCGGTGTCGACGTCGACCACGTGCAGGCGCCCGTCGACCATGTGGTTGATCGCGATGTCGGAGACGTAGACGCGATAGGGGCCGGCCGGCGCGAGCGCCGTCACCGTTTGTTTCTCGGGGAACGATTCTGCTCCGGCAGCGGTCAGGCCGAAGACCAGAATCACACCTGCCAGGCGCCAAGCACCCCTGCGAATCGCCACGTTCGATCTCCTCGTCGGGTCCGGTCTGCGCCGGATTGCTTGGGGGATTCTAGGTTCCGGCGCCGCAGTCGCGTTAGCCGAAAACGGCAATCCTGAATGCACCTCTATGGTGCATCTTTCCCAGCCCAAATGGTTGTCAATGCAACGGATTCGCTGCGAGAGGGGGCTGAATCATTGCCACCGGGCCGGCGTTCGTGTTAACTCGACCGTCTCTCCGGGCAGTCGGGAACGCCGCGGGGCCGCTGCGACATGCGCAACGAACGCTGGGAACGACGATGACCGCAATCGACTGGCAGCCGATCGCCCGCGGCGCAGGCGCCGCGCCGTATTCATTCGCCCGTCTGCATTCGCGCGATGTCGACGAGCATGCGGCGCGGCTGAGCGCCTGGGACCAGGTCTACGAGCAGCTGACGCCCGGGCCGTTCGAAGGCAGCCTCGTCGAGGTCCTGTTCGGCGGCATCCAGCTGTTTCGCGAAGCCACCAGCCAGGTGGTCCACGAATCCGGGAGCGGGCGAGCGGGCGCGTACATGTTCGGTGTGCCGGTGGCAAGCGAGGTCGAGGGCTATCACGGCGGCAGGCCGGTCCATCGCCAGTCGGTCATCGTCCTGCGCGACGGCCAGGAACTGGACTTGCGCGCGCCGCCCCAGCTCGACCTGGTGGCGGTCTCGATGCCGGTGGACGACCTGGGCCGCTACGCGCGCGAAATCGAAGGACGCGACATCGAACGCGAGCTGCGCGGGGTCCGGGTCGTCTCTCCGCCGCCCGAGCGCGTCGAGCGGTTCCGCAAGCTGCTGCTGATGGCCCTCGAGTCGATCTCGTACAACCCGGAAAAGCTCCAGCACGCCGCGATGCAGAAGGCGCTGGGCCATGCGATCTTCGCGGGCGTGCTCGACGTGCTCGGACCCGACTGCGACCGCGTGGGCGGCGACGCGCCGACGCGCAGCCATTCGATCGTCAGCCGCGCTCAGGACTACATGCGGGCGCACGTCGAGGACCCGCTCACCATCGAGGACTTGTGCCGCCACCTCGGGGTCAGCCGGCGCACGCTGCAGTACAGCTTCCGCGAGGTGCTCCGCGTGAATCCCGTGAGCTACCTGCGGGCGCTGAGGCTGAACGGCGTTCGTCGTGCCCTGAAGGCGGCCGATCGCCAGTGCGGCTCGGTGCAGGACATCGCCGCCCGCTGGGGCTTCTGGCACCTGAGCCACTTCGCCTCGGACTATCGCCGGATGTTCGGCGAACTGCCCTCCGAGACACTGACCCGAAGCGCTTACAGCTGACGGGGCAAGGGCAGTGGCGCGTGAAACGCCGGGTCGGCGTCGAACGCAATGTCGCCGTCGGCCGCCGGCTCGCCGGTGGGCCGCAGGCCGGCGAAGTCGAACCGCTCCCTGTCCATCAGGTGCGAGGGCACGACGCGGCCGAGCGACGCGAACACGTTCTCGACGCGCCCGGGGAAGCGCCGCTCCCATTCGCGCATCAGCTGCTTGATCTCGCGGCGCTTCAGGTTCTCCTGCGAGCCGCA
>CALMSQ010000091.1:0-4562 GCA_937872345.1 uncultured Burkholderiales bacterium
ACGCAGCAGGAGCTCGACCAGATGCTGGCGCCGATCGCGCTGTATCCGGACGCGCTGCTCGCGCAGGTGCTGATGGCAGCCACCTATCCGCTCGAGGTCGTGCAGGCCGCGCGCTTCGTGCAGCGCAACCCCGGCTTGGGCGGCGACGCGCTCGAGCGCGCGGTCGCGCCGATGGGCTGGGATCCGAGCGTCGCGGCGCTGACGCAGTTCCCGTCGGTGCTCGCGATGATGAACGAGGAGCTCGAGTGGACACAGCGCCTCGGCGAGGCCGTGCTCGCACAGCGCGAGCAGGTGATGGACACGGTGCAGGCCCTGCGCGCGAAGGCCTACGCGGCCGGCTCGCTACGCTCGACCGAACAGCAGCAGGTGATCGTGCAGGAGCGGATCATCCTGATCGAGCCGTGGCGCCCGGGCCTGCTGTGGGTGCCGTACTACAACCCGCTGATCGTGTTCGGAACCTGGTGGTGGCCGGCCTATCCGCCGTTCCTGTGGGTGCCCCCGGTCGTCTACCGTCCGCCCTACTTCCCCGAGGTCTACTCGGTCGGCATCGTCTGGGGACCGGTGACGGTGATCCTGAGTTCGTTGTGGAACGACCCGCGGCCCGTGTGGCGCACCCGCCCGATGGTGATCGACCGTGTGCCGGTGACCAACGTGATCGTCACCAACGCCACCGCGCCGCGCCCGCAGGTCTGGCACCACGATCCCGCGCACCGGCGCAGCATCGAGTACCGCACCCCGGCCGTGCGTGACCGCTATCCCCCGGTGCCGGCGCCGAGGGTCGCGCCCGCCCCCGGACAGCGCGTCGCGCCGACCCCACCGCAGCGTGAGCGCATCACGCCCGCCCCGCAGCGCGAGCGCGTGCCCCCGACGACGCCGCGCCGCGAGCCGGTGGCACCGGTGCCGGCGCAGCGTGAACGCGTCGCCCCGACGACGCCGCGCGAACCGACCCGGTCGATCCAGCGCGAGCCGTCGACGCCGTCGCCGGCGCGCCCCGTCCCGCAGAAGCCGTCGCAGATCCAGCAACCGATGCAGCAACCGATGCAGCGGCAGGCGCCGGTCGCGCCGCCGACCCAGGGCATTCGCGCGCCGTCGGACGTCGGTCCACAGCAACGGCAGCAGTCCCCGCAGCGCCAGCCGCAGCAGCCGCGCGAACCGCAGCAGCGCGGCCCGCAGTAGCGCGCGGCCGGCTCAGGCGAGGCCGGCCGCCGCCTCCGGCAGCGACGCGAGCCCCGTGCGCAACGACGGAAACCCCCGAAGGAACGCCTCGCCGTCTTCGCGCCCCTGCCGCCAGGTCTGCTCGTACGCATCCGGCGACGTGTAGTCCCAGCTCGAAGCGGCCACCTTGCGCGACGGCTGCACGTAGACCCGCCCCGCGCGGATGAACACGGGCGCGTGCTCCGGATAGCGCCGCGTGGTGAGCACCAGCGTCGGGCCGCCGTCCGGATCGACCGCATCGACCGGCACGTTGTCGACCAGCCCGCCGTCCATCGTCGGCCTGCCGTCGCGGTACTCGATCGGCGTGAAGGGCGGCGTGCAACTCGACGCGATGATCAGCGACACCAGTTCGTCGTCGCTGCGGCAGTCCTGCACGCGCACGATCTCGCTGCGAAAGCCGACCGCCCGGCCGAACCCCGGATGGAGCGACCGCCGCACGTACTTCTCGATGTTGTAGCCGACGATGCCCAGCGCGACCGCACTGCGCGGCCCGAGCCAGCGCGGGATGCGCGAGAACTGCACGCGGATCTCCGGGGCGCTCCACATCAGCTGCCGGAAGTGCTCGCCGCCGAGCAGCGCCTTGAGCGCGTTGCGGTAGATCTCGTTGTGCGGGAACACGCGGCGGCCGCGCCGGAACAGGTTCATCGGGTACGCGTTGCGCGGATTGCCCTTCAGCACCTCGCGGTAGTAGGCAAGCGCCGTGCCCGAATCGTTGGCGAACAGCAGGCAGGCCGTCGCAGCGCCGGCCGAGACGCCGGCGATCACGCGCGGGCGCAGCTCGATCGCCGGTGCGACCACTTCCCAGAATCCCGCCTGCCACCAGCAGCGATGGCCGCCGCCGGCAAAGACCACCTGTTCGAACATCGTCGATGCACCACCTGCGGGCCGACGGTACACTGCGGCGCGATGGAGGCCGCCGGCCTGCTCCCGACGATTCTAATCATGAACCTGCGCATCCTCGCCACCGGCGGCACGTTCGACAAGCGCTACGACCCGATGACCGGCGTGCTCGGCTTCGGCGAGACGCACCTGCACGAGATCGTCGCCCGCGCCCGCGCCGCCGGCCCGCTGGAGGTCGAGGTCGTGATGATGATCGACAGCCTCGAGATGGTCGACGAGCATCGCCAGCGCGTGCTCGCGGCCTGCCGCGCGGCCCCCGAGCCGGCGCTGGTCGTGGTGCACGGCACCGACACGATGGTCGAGACCGCGCGCGTGCTCGGCCAGGCAGGCCTCGCGAAGACCATCGTGCTCACCGGCGCGATGGTTCCGTACGCGCTCGCCGATTCCGACGCGAGCTTCAACCTCGGCGCCGCGATCGGCTTCGCGCGCAGCCTGCCGCAGGGCGTCTGGGTCGCGATGAACGGCGTCGCGCGCCCGTGGTCGAACGTGCGCAAGAACCGGGAATTGGGCGTCTTCGAGGCGCTGGACGAGTGACCGCTCAGCGCGTCGCGCCGACCAGCTTCGCCGCCGCTTCGACGATCTTCGCCGCGGTGACGCGCGCCTGCGCCTCCAGCGGCGGCGAATAGCCGACCGGGGCGCGCGGCGCGCCCAGCCGCGCCAGCTTCGCGACGCCGCGCTCGGCCAGCGTCGCGACGATCTCGGCGCCGAACCCCGCCACCTGCACCGCCTCGTGCACCACCAGCACGCGCCCGGTGCGCCGCGCCGAGGCCTCGACCGTCTCGCGGTCCCAGGGCCAGATCGTGCGCAGGTCGATCACCTCGGCGTCGATGCCCTGCCCGGCCAGCGTGTGCGCGGCCTGCATCGCCTCGTGCACTGCGCGGCTCCAGGCGACGATCGTCAGGTCGCGCCCGGCCCGCGCGATGCGCGCGCGGCCGATCTCGACCGCCTGCGACGCGTCGACCTCTGCCTCGAGCCCCCACAGTTCCTTGTGCTCGAAGTACGCCACCGGATCGCCGCTGGCCACCGCCGCCTTCAGCAGCGCGTAGTTGTCCTGCGGCGTGGCCGGGCACACCACCGCGAGCCCGGGCACGTGCGCGAACCATGCCTCCAGCGACTGCGAGTGCTGCGCGGCCGAGGCGCTCCAGATGCCGATCGGCATGCGCACCACCATCGGCACGCGGCCCTGCCCGCCGAACATGAAACGGTTCTTCGCAGCCTGGTTGACGATCTCGTCCATCGCGCACAGCGCGAAGTCGACGACCCGCATCTCGACCACCGGCTTCAGGCCCGTCAGCGCCATGCCGACCGCCGAGCCCGCGATCGTCGCCTCCGAGATCGGCGTGTCGATCACGCGCGCCGGGCCGAAGGCCTCGAGCAGCCCACGGTACTGGCCGAAGATGCCGCCGCGGCCGAGGTCTTCGCCGAGCGCGACGACCGAGGCGTCGGCGCGCATCAGGTCGGCGAGCGCAGCGGCCGCCGCAGCGGCGTAGCTCATCGTCCGCACGGCGCCCGACGCCCCCGCGCGGCCGGATGCGCCCGCGTCGCCTGGTTGCGTCAGCTGAACCATCGGCCGCTCCCGGTGTCCTGCACGTCCTCGAACGCGGCCTCCCCGGCCGGCCAGGCCGCGGCGTCGGCCGAGGCCAGCGCCGCGGCGACCTCGTCGCGTGCCGCGCGCATCCGCCCCTCGATCGCCTCGTTGGCGACGCCGCGCTCGACCAGCCTGCGCTGCGCGAGCAGCAGCGGGTCGTCGTTCATCGCCGCCGCGAGCTCGCGCGGATCGCGATACGCGGCCGGGTCGACCGACACGTGCCCCTTGAACCGGTACGTCTTCGCGTGCAGCAGTCGCGGGCCGTCGCCGCCGCGCACCTGCGCGACCAGCTCGCGCGCCGCCTGCCACACCGCCTCGACGTCCATCCCGTCGACTTCCAGCGCCGGCACGCCGAAGCCGCGCGCGCGCGCGGCCGCGCCCTCGCCGGCCGACATCGCCTCGGTGCGCGTCGTGGCCGACCACCGGTTGTCCTCGCAGACGAAGAGCACCGGCAATTCGAATGCCGCGGCCCAGTTCAGGCTCTCGGCGAACGGCCCGCGATTGAGCGCACCGTCGCCGAAGAACGTCACCGCGATCGCGTCGCGCCCCTGCACCCGCATCGACTGCGCCGCGCCCACCGCGATCGGAATGCCGGCGGCGACGACACCGTTGGCGCCCAGCATGCCGACCGAGAAGTCGGCGATGTGCATCGAGCCGCCCTTGCCGCCGCAGAAGCCGCTCGCGCGCCCGAACAGCTCGTGCATCATCCGCTCGAGGTTCGCGCCCTTGGCGATCGTGTGCCCGTGGCCGCGGTGCGTCGAGGTCAGCCAGTCGCTCGCGCGCAGGTGCGCGCAGACGCCGGTGGCCACCGCCTCCTGGCCGGTCGACAGGTGCAGCGGCCCGCGCACCTGCGCGCGCG
>CALMSQ010000092.1:0-2097 GCA_937872345.1 uncultured Burkholderiales bacterium
GCTACATCAAGAACACGTGCGGCAGGAAGATCCAGTCGGTCGCGGTCGAGCCGAGCGGGAGCCCGGTGCTCACGCAGGCGCGCCGGGGCGAGCCGCTGAAGCCGGGTCCGCACAAGATCCAGGGCCTGGGCGCGGGCTTCGTTCCGAAGGTGCTCGACCTGTCGCTGGTCGACGCCATCGAGCAGGTTTCGAACGAGGAGGCGATCGAGTACGCGCGCCGCCTGACGCGCGAGGAGGGCATCCTGTCCGGGATCTCGTGCGGCGCGGCGGCCGCGGTGGCGGTGCGTTACGCGCGCATGCCCGCGAACGCGGGCAAGACGATCGTCGCGATCCTGCCGGACTCGGGCGAGCGGTACCTGAGCTCGGTGCTGTTCGAGGGAACCTTCGACGCGGCCGGGATGCCGACATCGGGCGGGCCCGCGTCCTGACGCGTGCCGGCGTTGCGGGCCCGCTTCAGGTCGCGCGCGCCCGCCTGAAGCGCAGCGACAGCGCGGTCAGTTCGCCCCACAGCGGATGGCGCAGCAGCCGCAAGGTGGCCAGCCAAGACAGCGCTGCGGTCACCGTGCCGAACACCGCCCACTCGGCGAAGTTCGACTCGTCGGGTGCCCAGACCGCCGATGCGATCGCCAAGGGGCCGGCCGTCGACGCCGCCAACACGGCGCTCGGCCCGCAAGCGCGAGCGAGCTCGCTGACGCGCAGGCCGATGCGCCGCCCCAGCTGCCGCTGCGACATCGTCGCGCCGCCGAGGGCCGCGGCCGTCAGCCCCCAGCAGGCGCCGACGAGCCCGTACGGGAACACGGCTATCAGGCCGAGCACCTGCAACGACACGATCTGCACCTGCAGCGCGTTCGCACGCCGCGCGTCGCCGCACGCGAGCAGGGCCTCGCGCGACGGCATGAAGAGCAGCTCGATCGCGCAGGCCAGGCACAGCACCTGGGCCAGCGGCACGGCCGCCAGCCACTGCGGCCCGTAGACGATGCGGATCGCCGGGAAGGCCACCACCGCGAGGACGCCGAGGAACGGCCAGCCCACTGCGGTGAGCAGCGAGATGCTGGTGAGGTACGCCGGCAGCACCGATCCGCCGTCGCGGTTGGCGCGCGCGAAGTACGGCATGCAGACCTGCATCACCGGGCGCATCGCCAGCCTGCTGAAGAGCTCGACCATGCCGCCGGCGCGGCTGAAGATGCCGACCTCGGCCACGCCTCGGGCGCGGCCGACCAGCATCTCGGGCGCGCCCTTGCCGAGTTGCGCGAGGATGTAGATGCCGCTCGCGAACTTGCCGAAGTGGAACGCCCGGCCGATTCCGTTCGTGCCGGGCAGCAGCGGGAAGCCGCGCGGCCTGAGCCAGGTGATCACGGCCACGCTGACGACGATGCCGACGAACGAGGACCATGCGAGGCTCATGTAGCCGAAGCCCAGGAGCGCCAGCGCCACGGTCGCGACGAACGACGCGACGTTCGACAGCACGTTGCCGATGACGATGGGCCGGTAGTTCAGCTCGCGCCTGAACCAGGCGTGCGTGACCGCGCCGAACGGCACGAGCAGCAGCCCCAGCGCCTGCACGGCGATCACCCTGGCGACGCCGGGATCCCGATAGAAGCTGCTCGCCAGCGGGGCGATCAGGACGAGGAGCAGCGCCATGCCCCAGGAGACCACGATGTTCAGCGCGAGCGCGGCTCGGATCTTTCCCCGCGTGAGCTCGCGCTCCTGGATCAGGTACTCGGCGACGCCGAAATCGCGGATCGTGCTGGCGACTGCGCCGAAGACCGCCGCGATCGCAAAGACTCCGACTTCCGCGGGCGTGAGCAGCCGCGAGACGACGATCGTCGCCGCGAGCTGGAGAACGAGTCCCAGGTAGCTGTCGGCGACGGACAGCAGCAACGAGTGGCGGACGCTGGGCATCGGGGCCGGTGAGTCCTTCCCGAGAGGACGAAAGCGGCCGGCCGCTGGCTGGCGCAACCAGCAGGCACCGTCAGCAATGTTCGTGCCAATGCTCCTGGGCGAGCGCGGCGGCGGCGCACGCGATCGGGCAGCGCCCCGACGGATCAGGCACTTGGAAGCCTGCCGGGCGCTCGCGTTCGGCAACGGCGGCGGTCT
>CALMSQ010000093.1:0-31255 GCA_937872345.1 uncultured Burkholderiales bacterium
ATCCTGTTCCGCCGCCCCATCAGCGGCGCGGTGATGGTCCTGGCGCTCGTCGCCCTGTTCTGGCCGATCGTCCGCGCACTGGCCCAAAGGCGCCGCGCGGCGCGGTTCGCCCAGGCAGCGGCCCGGGGCTGATCGGGCGGAGAAGCCGTCAATCCAGGAAAACTTTATCTCGATGCAAGAATAAATCTGTTTTCCTTCATTTATCAAACCCGGACAATGCCCGCATGTCTACCCACCTGCGCGTCAAGGTCTGGCGCGGCAGCGCCGACGGCGGCTTCTCCACCTACGAGGTGCCGCGGCAGGCCAGCCAGACGGTGCTCGACGTCGTCACCTACATCCAGCGCCGGCTCGAGCCGACGCTGAGCTATCGCTTTTCCTGCCGCGTCGGCATGTGCGGCTCGTGCGCGATGACCGTCAACGGCGTCGCGCGCTGGACCTGCCGGACGCACGTGTCGAAGGTCGTCGACGGCGATTCGCTCGAGATCGCGCCGCTGTCGAACCTGCCGGTCATCAAGGACCTCGCGACCGACATGGGCGAGTTCTTCGACAAGTGGGCGCGCGCCAGGGGCAGGTTCCGCGGCGCGAAGACGCGCCGCGACGACTTCGCGCGGGTCGAGCCGGCGTCGCCCGAGCGCGTCGCGGCGAACGCCGGAATCGAGTGCATCGGTTGCGGCGTCTGCTACGCGTCGTGCGACGTGGTCGCGTGGCGTCCCGACTACCTGGGGCCCGCCGCGCTCAATCGCGCGTGGACGCTGGTCAACGACGTGCGCGACGTCGACCAGGCCGAGCGGCTGCGCGCGGTGGCCGGCGACGCGGGCTGCCACGCCTGCCACACGCAGGGCTCGTGCAGCGAGCGGTGCCCGAAGGCGATCGAGCCGACCGCCGGGATCTCGGGCCTCAAGCGCATCGCGGCGCGACGCGCGATGCGCGGCGAACTCTGAGACGCGGCCAGTGAGCGACACGAGATGAGGAGGCGTTAGTGAGTGCCGCCGCCACGCAGGCACGGCTCTGGTACCTGCAGCGCCTGAGCGCGATGGTGCTCGCGCTCTTCGTCGCGGTTCACCTCGCGACGATCGTCTACGCGGTCCGCGGCGGTCTGAGCGGCGCCGAGATCCTCTCGCGCACCCAGGGCAACTGGCTGGTCGCGGCGTTCTACGGTGCGTTCGTGCTCGCCTGTGCGGTGCACGTCCCGATCGGGCTCGCGCGCATCGCCGAGGAGTGGCTCGGCTGGAGCGCGCGACGCAGCAACGTCGCTGCGGTCGCGGTGGCGCTCGCGCTCGCGGCGCTGGGGCTGCGGGCCGTCTACGCGGTGGTCGCATGAGCGCGACGACCGGCCCCGCCGTGCCGCAGCCGCGACGCGCCGCGCGCCGCAACGACTTTCGCGCCCGCAGCCATCCGGCGTGGTGGGCGTTCATCGCGCATCGACTGTCGGGCATTGCGCTGGCCGCGTTCCTGCCGCTGCACTTCTGGGCGCTCGGCCAGGCGCTGCACGGCGAGGCCGCGCTCGACGGCTTCCTGCGCTTTGCGGACCGGCCGCTGTTCAAGTTCGGCGAGTGGTGCCTGGTCGTCCTGTTAGCGATTCACCTGACTGGTGGCCTGCGGCTGCTCGTGATCGAATTCAGGCCATGGTCGGGGCTGCGCAAGAACGGGATCGCCGCCGTCGCCGGCCTGGGAATCGTCGCGGCCCTCGCATTCGCGCTGGCGCTGATCGGTTGAACGCCCGGCCCTGCGCAGGGATCACGACGAACGTATCGAATCAAAAGGGGAGACAGAGCTTGAAGACAATCGAAAACCGGAACCGCCGCGTCGCCGTGGGCCTCGCGGCCGCCTCGTGCGCGCTCGCGCTGTGCTCGCCGCTGCCGGCTGCCGCGCAGGACGCGTGGCCCACCCGGCCGGTGAAGGTCGTCGTGCCGTTCGTGGCCGGCGGCACCACCGACGTGGTGGCCAGGGCGCTTGCGAAGGACCTCAGCGAGATGTGGGGCCAGGCGGTGGTGGTCGAGAACCGCGGCGGCGCGGGCGGCAATATCGGTGCCGACGCCGTCGCGAAATCGGCGCCCGACGGCTACACGCTGCTGATGACCTCGGGCAGCATCTTCACCGTCAATCCGCACATGTACGCGAAGATGCCCTTCGACGCGAAGAAGGACTTCATCGCCGTGACGAACGTGGCGAGCGGACCGCAGGTCGTGACGGTCAATCCGTCGATTCCGGCCAAGACGCTGAAGGAATTCATCGCCTATGCGAAGAGCCAACCCGGCAAGCTGAACTTCGGTTCGGCTGGCATCGGCAGCCAGGTGCACATGGCGGGCGAGAGCTTCGTCGACGCAGCCGGCATCGACCTCGTCCACATCCCATATAAGGGCGAGGCCGCTTCGTACCCCGACCTCGTGACGGGCGCGCTGCAGCTGGTAGTCGGCAACATCGCCGCGGTGGCGCCCTATGTGAACAACGGCCGCCTGCGCGCGCTGGCGGTGACGAGCAAGACACGCTCGCCATTGCTGCCGAACGTGCCGACGGTCGCCGAGAGCGGGCTGCCCGGCTTCGAAAACACCGGCTGGTTCGGGTTCATGGTGCCTGCCGGCACGCCCAAGGCCATCGTCGACAAGATCCATCGCGACACCGTCAAGGCGCTGCAGAGCACCGAAATGAAGGCGCGGCTGTTCGTGGCCGGCATGAGTCCGGTGGGCAACTCGCCCGCGGAGTTCGCTGCGGCGATCGACAAGGAGTCGGCGTACTGGGCGAAGGTGGTCGAGCGCCGCAAGCTCAAGGCCAACTGAACGAGGTCCGCTGAGTTGAAGATCGATCTGTCCGCGGTCGAAGACGCCGCCAGGGAACTCTACATCCGGGCGCTGAAGATCCTTCCGCCGGACATCAAGGACGGTTTCGCGCGCCTGTCGGCGGGCGAAACCGACCGCACCGCGCAGGGCGTGCTGGCCACCATGGTGACCAACATCAGGGTGGCCGAGGACACCGGCAACCTGCTCTGCCAGGACACCGGCATCCCGATCTACAACGTGGTGATCGGCAGCGGCGTCGAGGTCGACGGCCACGCGCTGAAGCAGGCGATCCGCAAGGGATGCGAGCGTGCGACGCGCGAGCATCCGTTGCGGTCGTCGGTCGTGCACCCGCTCACGCGCCGCAACGAGCACACGTCGTGCGGCATCGAGGTGCCGGTGATCCACGTCGACTTCAGCGACCGTCGCGACACGCTGTCGATCGAGATGGTGCCCAAGGGCAGTGGCTCCGAGAACAACTCGTTCCTGAAGATGGCGATTCCCGCCGAAGGGGTCGACGCGATCAAGACCTTCGTCGTCGACTGCGTGATCGCGGCAGGGGGCAAGACCTGCCCGCCGACGATCGTCGGGGTCGGCATCGGCGGCACGTCCGACCTGTGCGTGGCGCTGGCCAAGCGCGCGGCCACGCGCGAGCTCGGCAGCCGCTGCAGCGACCCGGAAGGCGCGAAGATCGAGGAGCAATTGAGCGCGGCGGTCAACCGCCTCGGCGTGGGGCCGCAGGGCCTGGGCGGCGACTCGACGGCCTTCGCGGTGCACGTCGAACTCGCCGCGACGCACATCACGATGAACCCGGTGGCGGTGAACATGCAGTGCCATTCGGCGCGACGCGCGACCGCGACGTTCGGGCCCGCCGGCGTCACGTTCGGATTCTGAGCATGGCCCACTACGAGCTGAAGACGCCGGTGACCGAAGAGCAGGTCCGGCAGCTGCGCGTCGACGATACGGTGACGCTGCAGCAGACGCTGTTCGGCATCCGCGACGCGACGCAGATCGCGATGTTCGACCGCGGGCGCACGACCCGCTTCGACCTGCGCGGCCACGCGGTGATCCACACGGCGCCCAACGTGAAGAAGGTCGAGCCGAGCGCCGGGCATCCGGTCGGCTACGCGCCCGTGTGCATCGGCACGACGACGTCCGACCGGATGGAGCGCTTCACGCGCCCGCTGATGCAGAGGAACGGCGTTCGCATCATCATCGGAAAGGGCGGATTGCGCGCCGATTCGCTCGCGGCGTTCCGCGAGTTGGGCGGCGTCTATCTCGCGATCGTCGGCGGCACCGCGGCGCTCGAGACCACGTGGATCGAGAGCATCGAGGACGTCGACCTCGACGACCTGAACCCCGAGTCGCTCTGGAAGTTCCGCATCCGCGACTTCGGGCCGCTGCTGGTGGCGATGGACAGCCACGGCGGCAGCCTCTACGACGTCGTGCGGCACGACGTCGACGCGCGCCGCGCGCAGGTGCTCGCCAGCCTGGGAGTGCAGTCGCGGTGACGCTGCGCAGGCTGCAGACCGACATCCTCATCCTCGGCTCGGGTGGCGCCGGCCTGTTCGCGGCCCTGCATGCGCACCAGGCCAATCCGGCGCTGTCGATCACCGTCGCGGTGAAGGGCTTGCTCGGCAAGAGCGGCTGCACGCGCATGGTCCAGGGCGGCTATAACGTGGCGCTGGCCGAAGGCGACTCGGTCGAGCGCCACTTCATGGACACGATCGAGGGCAGCAAGTGGCTGTCCAACCAGGAGCTCGCCTGGACGCTGGTCACCGGGGCGGTCGAGCGCATCCACGAACTCGAGAACGAGCTCGGATGCTTCTTCGATCGCAATCCGGACGGCACGGTCCACCAGAAGGCGTTCGCCGGCCAGACCTTCGACCGCACGGTGCACAAGGGCGACCTGACCGGCATCGAGATCATCAACCGGCTCGCCGAGCAGGTCTGGTCGCGCGGCATCGGCCGGCTCGAGGAGCATCGCGCGATCGAGTTGGTGCGCACGGCCGACGGGACGTCGCTGGCGGGCGTGTTGATGATCGACATGCGCACCGGCGACTTCGTCTTCGTGCAGGCGAAGGCGGTGCTGCTCGCCACCGGCGGTGGGCCGACGATGTACAAGTACCACACGCCGTCGGGCGACAAGAGCTGCGACGGGCTGGCGATGGCGCTGCGCGCGGGGCTCGCGCTGCGCGACATGGAGATGGTTCAGTTCCACCCCACCGGCCTGCTCGCGGGGCCCGGCACGCGGATGACCGGAACGGTGCTCGAGGAAGGGCTGCGCGGCGCCGGCGGCCAGCTGCTGAACGGCGCGAAGGAGCGCTTCATGCAGCGCTACGACCCGCGTGCGGAGCGCGCGACGCGCGACATCGTCTCGCGCTCGATCTATTCGGAGATGCGCGCGGGCCGCACCTCGCCCAATGGCGGCGTCTACATCCAGATGCACCACCTCGGCCCCGACAACGTGCGCCGGATGTTCAAGGGGATGGTCGAGCGCTGCGCCGATTGCGGCTTCGACCTGGCCGGCGGGCTGGTCGAGGTCGTTCCGACCGCGCACTACATGATGGGCGGCGTGGTGTTCGATGCCGACTGCACGACACAGCTCCCGGGGCTGTTCGCGGCCGGCGAGGACACGGGCGGCGTGCACGGGGCGAATCGCCTGGGCGGCAACGGAGTGGCCAACTCGACCGTCTTCGGCGGCATCGCCGGAGAGAGCATGGCCGCGTGGGTCGGCGGGCATCCACGGCATCGCGAGCCCGACATGGCGGCGATCGGGCGCAGCATCGCCGAGCACGAGGTGCCGTTCTCGCTTCCGGCCGGAGACGTCGAAGCGATCCGCGAGGCGCTCTACGAGTGCATGTGGGACGACGTCGGCATCCTGCGCACCGCCGACGGCCTGCGGCGCGCCGCGACGCGGCTCGGCGAGCTCGACGCGCAGCTGTCGCGAACCGGGGTCGCCGATTCGGGGCGCGCGTTCAACCTGAGCTGGCACGACTGGCTGAACCTGCGCAGCCTGGTCTCGGTGAGCCGCGTCATCGCCGAAGCGGCGATCGCGCGCGAGGATTCGCGTGGCGCGCACTTCCGCGAAGACCATCCGGAGACCGGCGACCTCGAGCAATCGACCTACACGGTGGCGCGCTGGCGCGACGGCGCGGTGAGCATCGGCCGCGAGCCGGTGAATTTCACCCGGGTGCGGCCCGGACAGAGCCTGATCGCCGACGACGCGTCGGCCTGAACGATCATTCCAACGACCGGAGACCCACGGTGAGCACCACCAGGAAGACTGTGGCCGCGCTCGCGGCCTGCATCGCGATGGCGCTGGGCGCCGCGCCGGCCGGGGCGCAGACCTATCCGGAGCGCCCGATCACGCTGGTCGCGCCGTTCAGTGTCGGCGGCGACGCCGACCTGTCGGCGCGCAACCTCGCTGCGGCCGCGCAAAAGTACGTGTCGCAGCCGATCGTCGTCAGCAACCGCGCGGGCGCCGGCGGCGCGATCGGCTCGCAGCTGGTCAAGGAGGCGAAGCCCGACGGCTACACGCTGCTGCTCGCGCGCGTCGGCTCGCAGACGCTGCTTCCGGCGCTCAAGCCGAGCGTGCCGTACAAGTGGAGCGACTTCACGTTCCTCGGCCTGCTCGAGCGCAATCCGTTCGTCTGCGTCGTTCACGCCGACTCTCCGTACCGGACGCTCGGCGATCTCGTCGGCGCGCTGAAGGCGCAGCCCGGCAAGCTCAACTACAGCACCTCGGGGCCCGGGACGATCCTGAACTTCGGCCCGCAGCTTCTGTTCGACACGCTCGGGCTCGGCAAGGACGCGGCGACGCAGGTCGTCTACAAGGGCGGCGGCGACGCGGCGCTGGCCGTGCTGTCGCGCGAGGTCGACTTCAACTGCGCGAACCTCACTTCGGTGATCGGCAACATCAAGGCCGGCAAGCTGCGCGCGCTGATGACCACGACGCCGGAGCGCTGGAAGGACATTCCCGACGTGCCGACGGTTCGCGAGCTGGGCTACCCGCAGCTCGAGGCGATCGTCGGCTGGAGCGCGCTGTACGGCCCGCCGGGAATGAGCGCCGAGCTCGTAGCGTACTGGGCCGACGTGCTCGCGAAGCTCGCGAAGGATCCCGCATGGGTCGCCGGCACCGAGCGCTTCGGCGGGATTCCCGGCGTGATGTCGCCTGCGGCCACCGCGAAGTTCGCGGCCGACCAGTTCGGGGTCTACGACCGGCTCGGCAAGCAGCTCGGCATCGAGCTGAAGTAGGCACCACGATGGCACGGGTCTTCCGCGGCGCGGACGCGCTGGCGCGCGCGCTGCGCACGGCCGGCGTCGCACGCATCTTCACGCTGTCCGGCAACCACGTGATGCCGGTGTTCGACGCGACGATCGACGCCGGCATCTCGCTGCTGCACACGCGCCACGAGGCGGCGACGGTCCACATGGCCGACGCCTGGGCGCGGCTCACTGGCGAGCCGGGCATCGCGCTGGTCACCGGCGGGCCGGGCCATGCGAATGCGGTGTCGGCGCTCTATACCGCGCAGATGGCCGAGGCGCCGGTCGTGCTGCTGTCGGGCCACGCGCCCAACGGGCAGCTGGGCATGGGCGCGTTCCAGGAGATGCGCCAAGCCGAGATGGCGGCGCCCGTCACCAAGGCTTCGTGGACCTGCGCGAGCGCCGACGAGGTCGCCCAGGACCTGGCCCGCGCGATCTCGATCGCGCGCTCGGGCAGGCCGGGGCCGGTGCACCTGAGCCTTCCCGCCGACGTGCTCGAGCAGGCGGCCGACGCCGATCGCCTGCCGGGCGCGCCGGCGTTCGCCGCTCGAGTGCAGTCGCTGCCGGCGAGCGACGCAAGATCGGTTCTCGCGCGGCTGCGGCAGGCAAAGCGGCCGTTGGTGCTCGCCGGGCCGGCCTTCATGACCCGGCGCGGGCGTGCGCAACTGCACGCGCTCGAAGCGGCGATCGACGTGCCGGTGATCGGCATGGAGAGCCCGCGCGGCGTGAACGACCCGAGCCTCGGCGCCTTCGCACAGGTGCTGACCGAGGCCGACTGCGTGCTGCTCGTTGGAAAGCGCTGCGACTTCACGCTGAAGTTCGGCCAGCCGCCGGCGTTCGACGCGGGCTGCATCTTCGTCCAGGTCGACGCCGAGCAGGCCGAGATCGAGCGCACGCGACGCGCGGTCGGCGCTCGCCTGGCCGCCGCGTTCGTCGCCGACGCGCAGGCCGCGACCGAGGCGCTCGCAGCCTGCGCGCGCGAGCAGGGTCCGTCTGCGGAGAAGTCGCGCGCCGCCTGGCTCGCCGAGGTACGCGGCGCGATCGACTGGCGTCCGCCCGAATGGGATCGCGCCGCGTCGGGCGAACCCGACCGGCTGCACCCGGTGCAGGCCTGCCGCCCGTTGCAGAAGCTGCTCGACGCGCACCCGGATTCGGTGCTGGTGTCCGACGGCGGCGAGATCGGCCAGTGGGCGCA
The DNA here is from genome assembly GCA_937872345.1 of uncultured Burkholderiales bacterium. Lineage (GTDB taxonomy): Bacteria > Pseudomonadota > Gammaproteobacteria > Burkholderiales > Burkholderiaceae_E > Zeimonas. The sequence goes on from CALMSQ010000093.1 coordinate 8,236, forward strand.
GGCCTGCCTGTCGGCGCCGAACCGCGTGATCAATGGCGTCGCGGGATCGATCGGCGCCGGCTTGCCGTTTGCGCTGGCGGCGCGCGTCGCGAAGCCCGACGTGCCGGTGGTCGCCGTGATGGGCGACGGCACCTTCGGCTTCCACGCTGCCGAGCTGGACACCGCGGTGCGCTACGCGTTGCCGTTCGTCGCGGTCGTCGGCAACGACGCGCGCTGGAACGCCGAGTACCAGATCCAGCTCAAGGACTACGGCGCCGACCGGCTGGTGGGCTGCGAGTTGCGGCCGATGCGCTACGACCAGGTGAGCGTCGCGTTCGGCGGCTACGGCGAGCTGGTGACCGAGCCCCCGCAGCTCGGGCTTGCCGCGGCGCGCGCGCAGGACTCCGGTCTGCCTGCCTGCCTGAACGTGATGATCGAGGGGGTCGCCGCGCCGGTGATCGGCCGCCCCGGTTGAGTGCCAACGCCGGCCGGCCGCGGCGCGCCGTTCAGAGGCTGCGCAGCACCAGCGTCGCACCGCCGACAATCAGGATCACCCACACGGCCTGAACGATGCGGTGGGCGGGCAGGCGGTGATGCAGGTGCGTGCCAAGATACATGCCAAAGAGCGCGCAGGGCAGCATCGTCGCGATCAGCATCGGCAGCCCGGGCGGCGAGAACAGGCTCGCGGCGATGAACGAGGCGAGCCGCGCTAGGGCGCTCAGGAACAGCAGCAGTGAGATCGTCGCGCGCAGCCGGCTCTTGTCCTGCACGCGGCGTGCGAGGTAGATGGTGTAGATCGGCCCGCCTGTGCCGAAAAGGGCGCTGAAGACGCCGCCCACGGTCCCGAGCGGCAAGGCCCATCCGGGTGCGATGGGTCTATGCCCGGGGCGAGACAGCAGGCTCCAGCCGGCGAACCCGAGTACGAATACGCCGAGCAGCAGCAACAGCACGCGCTCCGGGGCCCTGATCAGCACGGTGACGCCAAGCGCCACCCCGACCAGCATGAACGGCAGTAATCGCAGCAGTTCGCGACGATCGACCGACTTGCGGTTGCGCACGCCGATCGCGATGCCGCCGACGAGGTCGTAGACCAGCATCATCGGCAAGGCGATCCGCAGCGGCAGCAGCTGCACCAGCATGGGCATGGCCACCATCGAGGCGCCGAAGCCAGTGAGGCCGACTACGGTGTAGGCGAAGGTAACAATCAATGCTACCCCGGCCAAGGTTTCAATCGACAGCGTCATCGCGTCGCAGCGACGGCGTGGCTGGAGCGCGAATTGGTCGTCAACGCGTCAACTTCCATGTCGAAGTTGCGAATGCTGAGAGCTCGCCATCCGCACCTACGAACTCCGATTGCATGAAGCAGATGCTCTGGCCCCGCCGGATCATGCGACCGACGGCCTTGACCCTGCCGCTCGCGACCGGACGAAGGAACTGTGTTTTCAGTTCGAGGGTGGTCCCGGCGGTGCGTAGGTTGTAAAGCAGGTGGCCCATGGAGGCGTCCATCGCAAGGGATATGACGCCTCCGTGCAGGCTGCCCTGTGGATTGAACATGAAGTCGCGGACGTTGAACTCCACGACGCAATTGCCGTCCGGATAACTGAAGTCGAAGCCTAGCATTCGCGACAGAAAGAAGCTCGCGGGCTTCTGCTCATCCGTTCCGATCGCATGCAGGAAGGCGTTCGAAGCGGCCTCGCGGTCGAAGAATCTGGCGATGTTCATCTGTGCCCCTTGACAGCGCTGAATCCCAAGCCTATTCTCAAAATAGAATAAGAATTCGAATTTTATTTTGCGTCGCAGCAGAAAGCAACCGATTGACCAAGGAGGAGTTATGAATCTTTCGAAGATCGTCCGCCTGGCAGGCATTGCGCTCGGAGCGGCAATGTTGTCGCACGTCCAAACGGCGGGCGCCCAGGCCAAGACGGTTCGATATCAGGAGTATCCGGGCTCGATCATTCACCTGGCGAACTGGGTCATGGTCGACAAGGGCATATGCGCGAAGCACGGCCTCAAGTGCGAGCCAGTCATGCTTGCGAGCGGCCCACTGGCCCAGCAGGCAGCGGCCGCCGGAAGCGTCGATCTGATTGACAGTTCCGCCGATGTGATGATGCAGGCCGTCGCGAAGGGCAATGACTTGATGATCCTCGGCACGATGATCACGAACAGTGTCTACTCGTTGGCGATCGGTGCCGACGTTGCGCAGCCGAATCGCGCGTCGGGGTACCCCGGCAACATGAAGGATCTGGTCGACAAGAAGATCGGTGTGAGCGCCCGCGGCAGTGCGACCGAGATGATTGTGAAGGCATTGCTCACTGCAGCTGGGCAGCCCGCGGACAAGGCAACGTATATAGCCGTGGGGTCGCCTGCAACTGCCTATGCGGCGTTGTCAGCCAAGCAGGTAGACGCGATCCTCAGTTGGGATCCAGTGCCGGCATTGTGTGCTACGACCGGCTCGTGCAACATCATGGTCGATCTGCGCAAGGGCGAAGGACCTCCCGAGATCGCTGCGATGAATGGCGGGGGCGTCGTCTGGCAGGCGCGTCGGGAGTACGTCGAAAAGAACGGGCCGACAATCGATGCGTTTCTGAAGGCGTTCTCGGAGGCGGTGCAATGGCTTCGTGACGAGCGTAACTATCCCGAGGCCCTCGAACTCGCGAAGACCAGATTCAAGCTCGGCGATGTTCCGAACCGCGAGCAGACCTTCGAGCGGATCGTCAAGGAATCCATAGCCCAGTATGGAACGCACTTCGATCGCAATGTAGTCAAGGGCTTCAACGACTTCCTCATCAAGAACGGGAGGATCGACAAACCGCTCGATGCCGCGACTATTGTCTACAAGAACGCGCCCTGACAATTGAAGGCGACTGCGATGCGGCAGGTGGGCTGCTCGGCGTCTATTGAGATCGCGCGCGTCAACCACGTCTTTCCGGGAGGAACCAAGGCCGTCACGGACGCCAACCTGACGGTCGCCCCAGGCGAGTTCGTGTCGATTGTTGGCCCGAGCGGATGTGGGAAGACCACGCTTCTGAACCTGATCGCTGGCTTGATCGATCTTCAGGAGGGCTCTATCTCGGTTTCTGGAACGGCGCCTCGGCCGGGGCGCCATGATGTTGCCTACATGCTGGCGCGTGACTGCCTGTTCCCGTGGCGGACCGCCCTCGGTAACGTAATGCTCGGCGGGGAGTTCAGGGGGGTTGCGCGGGAAACCCGCCAGGAGCGCGCCGGCGCCCTGCTCTCCAGGGTGGGATTGGGGGAGTTCCGCAACCACTATCCCAAGGCGCTGTCGCATGGTATGCGACAGCGGGTGGCACTCGCACGGACCTTCTCGCTCGAGTCGCCGATCCTGCTGATGGACGAGCCATTTGGAGCGCTCGACGCTCAAACGAAGCTCCAACTGGAAGATGTTCTCCTCGATCTCTGGGGTGCGGAAAAACGGACTGTCATTTTCATTACGCACGACCTGAACGAGGCTGTGACGTTGTCGGATCGGGTCGTGGTCATGTCGGCGCGCCCAGGTCGCATCGTGGCGGATATTCCGATTCGCTTGCCCAGACCCAGATCCGTACGTGCGTTGCAGAAGGATCCGCTCTATCACGAGACCTACACGGAGGTGTGGTCGTGGCTAGAACAAGGGCTCAACCAGGTGGGGCTCTCGTGAATATTCGGCAGCGCCTTGGCTTGCACGGATACGGAATCCTGGCGGCGCAGCTGGTCAGTCTCGTCGTCCTGCTCCTGGTGTGGGAGTGGACGTCGCGCGCCAAATTGATCGATCCCTTGTTCATTGGCCAGCCGACCAAGATCTTTGCCTATCTCTACCAGGCGATCTTCACTGATCACAAGTTGCTGCAGGAGGCAGGCTGGACACTGTGGTCCACTGCTGCGGCCTTCGCACTTGGCAGCGTCACGGGTGTTGCATTTGGGTTGTTGTTCGTTCTGTATCCCCCGGCTGAGAAGTTCCTCGACCCCCTGTTTTCTGCTCTGAATGCTCTGCCAAGGATCGCGCTGGCACCTCTATTTCTGCTCTGGTTCGGACTGGGGGCTGCGTCGAAGATTGCACTCGGCTTCTCGCTGACGTTCTTCATCGTGCTGACCAGTACCGTTGCGGGCGCGCGCAGCGTGGACTCTGACTGGATCACCTTGTCACGGATGCTCGGCGCAAGCCGGGCGACAGTGTTCTTCAAAGTGACGCTGATCAGCGCCGTTCCAACGATCTTCTCCGGGCTGCGACTGGGCTTGATCTATGCACTCCTGGGCGTCATTGGCGGCGAGATAATTGCGTCTCAGCACGGGCTGGGCCAACTGCTCGGCTATCTTGCCGGTGCGTTCGACACCAACGGCGTGTTTGGCGTGTTGTTCTTTCTGGCGGTGCTCGGCGTCGGTCTGACGAAGCTCATGAGCGCCGTTGAGAATCACCTGTTGCGCTGGAAGTGAAGCGGGAGTCGGCGTGAAGCGAGCGCGACCCATAGGATACGGTGAGGAAGAGCCGTCGCCCGACTCGGTAGTCAGGAACGAGGCGATTTGGAGCGGCGTGGCACCGACCCAGCAAGCACGTAGTGAGGCGACTTTTCACGCGCTCATTCGTGCAGGACGTCAGGCATTGGAGAGCAAGGGATTCGACGAAATGACGATCGCCGGACTCGCCGAGGCGGCGGGGGTCTCGGTAGGCGCCTTCTACGGCCGATTCGAAAACAAGCAGGCGTACTTTGCTGCCATTCAGAAGATCGTCGTCGCCGAGATCGAAGCGAACGTTCGCCAGGAAGTTGATGCACTTGATGGCAAGCGCGTCGACGCAGTCGGGTTCCTCGCCGCTCTCGCAAGGATATGGGTGGGGTTCTTCCGCGCCAACCGTGGCCTGTACCTTGCAGCGTTCAAGCATTCGACTACACAGCCGGGTGTATGGACTCCGTTCAAACAGCTCGGCTGGAATATGGCGGCATTGATCGTCGAGCGACTACTGCCGCGACTCGAATCCCTTGGCAAGACCGACACCGAACTCGAGATACGGATCGCAATGCAGTTCATGAATGGAATGTTGGTCAACGCCACGATCAACGATCCAGGTCCGATTCACCTCGATGGTCCGGAGATGGAGCAGAACATCACGCGCTTCCTTTGTTCTTTCTTTGGCCTCGAACTGCCGGGGAAGATTCCGCGCCAGCGGGCGCGGCGGGGGGGCGGAAAACGATGAGGCGCTTCGATGGCATGGTAGCCGTGGTGACCGGCGCTGCTTCGGGAATCGGTCTGGCCGCCGCACGGCGCCTGGCGGCGGAGGGGGCGGCGGTCGCGATCGTCGATCTGCAACTCTCGATTGCACGGGATGCTGCTGCGCGAGTCTGCGAAACCGGAGCCCGTGCGACAGCGATCCAGGCCGATGTGACTAATCGCGAGAGTGTCGAGGTTGGGTTTGCGCGCGCGATCGACGTGCTGGGCAGGATCGACGTGGTGGTCAACAGCGCAGGCATCATTGCGCGTGGCAGCCTTGAGCAGACTGACGCAGACGAGTGGCGGCGAGTGCTCGAGACCGACTTGACCTCGATGTACTACTCGACCGCCAGCGCCGTGCCATACCTGCGGAGGTCCGGAGGCGGAGCGATCGTGAACATTGCTTCCGTGGCAGGAAGTCGCGGCGCCGTGAACGTAGCGTACGTCGCCGCTAAGGGTGGGGTAATTGCCCTGACCCGGCAACTGGCAAACGAACTTGCGGGAGACCGCATTCGGGTGAATTCGGTGTCTCCGGGCTTTACGGCCACACCACTGAATCAGGGCCTGCGCAGAGCGGGAGCAGAGACCGGCTGGGCCAGCCGCATTCCCCTCGGTCGGTATGCGATTCCCGAGGAAATCGCGGCCGCGTGTGCGTACCTCGCGTCCAACGACGCTTCGTACGTCACCGGCATCGATCTGATCGTTGACGGGGGCTTGTCAGCTGTGCTCAGGCCGGACGTAGCGGTAATGGACGACCGTTAGAACATTTAGCAGGAGAGCTCGATGGACGGTGTTTCGATCGTCGAAGCAGTTCGCACGCCATTCGGGCGTTTCGGTGGGAGGCTGCGTGAACATTCTGCGGTTGAACTTGGCGGCATCGTGGTCCGGGCGGCGCTGGAGCGTGCCCGTGTGCGACCCGAAGAAGTGGACGAGACCGTGTTCGGCACCGCGTTGCTCGCCGCCGCAACGATGGTCGCGGCCCGCCAGGTCAATTTCAAGGCGGGAATTTCATCCGATACGCCGTCGCTGACCATCGATCGTGCTTGCTGCTCGTCGATGACCAGCATCGGCTTGGCGTCGATGAAGATCAGGCTTGGGGAGGCACGAGTCGTGCTCGCTGGCGGATTCGATAGTTCGAGCCAGACGCCATTTCTGATGCGCGATGCACGATGGGGGCGGCGGCTGGGAGACTTCAAGGTCGAAGATCCGATGCAGATGCGCAACCCGATCAACCAGAAGGCTATCGCGCTGGTTACCGGGGAGATGGCGATCAAGTGGGGCGTCTCGCGAGATGAGCAGGACGACTGGGCGTTCGCAAGCCACCAGAAGTATTTCGAGGCGACCGATCGGGGGATCTATCAAGAGGAGATACTACCTGTCGAGGTTCGCGAAGACGGCTCGCTCACGTCCTTTGGGATCGACGAATCGCCGCGGCGCGACATCCGCCGTGAACGGCTTCGCGCACTGCCCACCGTCTATGGGAGTCCGACGATCACCGCGGGCAACGCTCCGGGCCTGAACGATGGCGCATCGATCGCGGTGCTGATGTCGTCGAAGGAGGTTCAACGAAGGGGTTGCGAGCCCCTCGGTGAGCTGGTTTCGTACTCGCAGCTTTGCGGAGATCTCGAGTCATCGGTCTACATGCCCGGCCTCGCGATACTCGCGGCATTGAAGCAAGCGGGCCTGTCGCTCGGCGACTTGAAGCGGATCGAGATAAACGAGGCCTTTGCCGCAATGCCTCTTGTGTCGACAAAGAGGATCGCCGGTGAAGACGCCCGGCTGCTTGCAAGGTTGCGCGCGATCACGAACCCGAATGGAGGCTCGGTGGCGCTTGGACATCCGCCCGGTGCCAGCGGAGCACGCATCGTGATGGCCCTTGTCCGCGAACTTCGACGGCTAGGGGGCGGATATGGGGCGGCCGCAATCTGCGGCGGCTTTGGCCAGGCCGACGCTGTCATCGTGAAGGTTTCCTGACCATGCTGGGATTCGTCGACGAAACATTCCGCGATGGCCCCCAGTCGTTGTGGGCCACCAGGATGAACACGGCGTCGATGCTCGGCGCCGCGCAATGGTCGAACGAAGCGGGATTCAGGAAAGTCTGCGTGACTTCGGGGGCTGCAGTCGAGACGGCGGTTCGGTTCCTTCATGACGACCCGTGGGAGCGCATACGCCTGCTGCACCGCTTCATGCCCGACGCAACGATCGATGTTCTCGTTCGTAGCCGCAACCTTTTCGGTTGGGCGCGATACCCGGATGAGGTCATCGAGCTGCTATTCCACGCGCTGCGTCGCGCCGGGGTGCAGTGGTTAAAGGTCTTCGACGGACTCAACGATATCGACAACATTGCCGCGTGCTTCCGCATTGGGAAGGCGCTTGGCTTCCAGATGTCCGGGATGCTCACCTTTTCGCTGAGTCCGGTACACACCGATGATTACTTCGCGGCCAAAGCGCGCCAATTGGTGGACTGCGGCGTTGATTCAATCACGATGGGCGACGCGAGCGGACTGATGACTGGTGCGAGGACGAAGACGTTGCTCACCGCCCTCAAGACCGCAATCGGTGGCAGGGTGCCGATCGAATTCCTCGCCCATCACACGATGGGGTTGGCCCACGAGTCCTATCGCGAAGCGATGCTTGCAGGCGTGGATACAGTGGCTACTGCATCGGTGCCGCTAGCCAATGGAGAGTCGCTGCCGAGTACTTTGGACGTACTCGAGATTGCGGACGGTCTCGGGATCCAGTCGAACTTGGACATCGATGCGGTAAGGCGCATCGACGACTATTTCCATTGGATAGCCTACAAGGAAGGGCGGTCGATCGAGGGGCCAGTTGATTACGACCCACTTCGCTACGAGGCGTTCGCCGGGCACCAGATCCCCGGCGGCATGATGTCGAATTTCCGCAATCAACTTCGCGAGGTGGGCCTGATGCACCGCATCGACGAAGTGCTCGATGAGGCCTCCCGCGTTCGCGCCGAACTCGGCTATCCGGTCATGGTTACGCCGTTTTCTCAGTTCGTCGGCGTTCAGGCGACATTCAACGTGATCCAGGGGGAGCGTTACAAGACGATACCGAAGGAGCTCTACCTCTACGCGCTCGGGCACTACGGGAAGCCCGCTGCGCCGATTGATCCGGACGTCCTCGATCGCGTGCTGAAGGGAAAGGCGGACAAGCCTATCGATGCGTCCGAGGTATTCGGAGCACGGATTCTCGACACGTTCCGCCGCGAGCAGGGCCCGTTCCGCTCGGACGAGGAACTGCTTCTCACGCTGTTCTATGGGAAGGAAGCTGTGGCGACGCTGGCTCGAGAAAAGAGCCGCTTCGCGCAGCGCCCCTCGATTGGTCAGCCGCTGCGAGTGCTGATCGAGGAACTGGCTCGTGAGCGGGGCCTGAAGTCAATCGCGTTAGAGAAGGGGCCCGTGAAACTTCATTTCAGCTACGCGTGAGCGATGCGAGTGCAAGACATGTCCAAAGAATGGGAACTGTCGTACCAACTGACGTACCGCGATGCGGTGGAACTTCTGCGCGCGGTGCGGGAGTCCGAGTCCTGCGAGGAGATGACGATCGAGATCGGCGACATGAAGCTGCGCGTTGCGCGCCGTCTCGAGCGCACGCCGGCCGCGCCGCAGGTGCGCTCGCATGGCAGGGCGCCCGCCGTCGACACTTCCGCGGAGAGTTCGCGCTCCCACCCCACTGCCCCGGCAGCCTCGGCCGGTCAAGGGCTTCAGTCCGTGGTTGCACCGATGCTCGGCACGTTCTACCGGGCGCCGGCCCCTGGCGAGCCGCCGTGCGTGAAGGAGGGAGATGTAATCGGGGCTGAGCACACGATCGGGCTGATCGAGGTGATGAAGCTGTTCACGCCGATTACTTCCGGAATCGCAGGTCGGGTCGCGAAGGTTCTAGTCGACGACGCGACGCTGGTCGAGTACCACCAGCCCCTCGTGCTCATCGAGCCCTGCTGAGGGGGCCAGGAGGTGCAAGCGATTCGACGCGTGTTCGTCGCCAACCGCGGCGAGATCGCCGTGCGGATCATTCGTGCCTGCCGGGAAGCCGGCATCGAGTCAGTGCTGGGTGTCTCCGAGGTAGACCGTGACTCACTCGGTGCGCGGCTCGCGGATCGCACGATCTGCCTGGGCCCGGCGCAGGCGTCGCGGAGCTATCTGCGCCCCGAGATCTTGGTGACCGCCGCACTGGGGACCGGCTGCCAGGCGGTCCACCCTGGATACGGGTTCCTGTCGGAGCGGTCGGTGTTTCAACGTGCTTGCATGGATTCGAATCTCTCGTTCATCGGACCGTCCGCCGAGGCGATCGACGCGATGGGCGACAAGCTTAGCGCGATCCGGCTGGCCCGGAAGGCGGGCGTACCGGTCGTGCCGGGCTCGGATGCGGTGCAGAGCCCCGATGAGGTGCGAGCGGCCGCTGCCGAGATCGGCTACCCCTGTCTTCTGAAGGCCAGCGCCGGAGGGGGCGGGCGCGGCATGCGGGTAGTGCGAGCAGAGGAGGAGTTGTCGTCAGCATTGAACAGCGCGCAGGCGGAGGCCCAGGCGGCGTTCGGTGATTCGACTGTCTATGTGGAGAAGTTCATCGAGCGGGCGCGACATATCGAATTCCAGGTCCTTGGCGACATGCATGGGAACCTGATTCATCTCTTCGAGCGCGACTGCAGCGTGCAGCGGCGGCACCAGAAGCTGATCGAGGAGGCGCCGTCGCCGGTGCTCCCAGCCTCGCGGCGTGCGGAGATGGCCGAAGCGGCGCTGGCGTTGGCGCGCGACGTCCGTTATTTCAGCGCCGGGACGATCGAGTTCGTCTACGACGTCGACACGGATCGTTTCTATTTCTTGGAAATGAATACCCGAATCCAGGTGGAACACCCGGTGACTGAGATGGTGACCGGCGTGGATCTGGTCAAGGAGCAGTTGAGGATCGCCGCCGGCGAGCGCCTCTCGTACCGGCAGCGCGATATCCGCATTCGTGGGCATGCGATCGAATGCCGGGTAAACGCTGAGGATCCGGCCGAACAATTCCGTCCGAGCCCCGGAACGCTCGAACGATGGTCGCCGCCGGAGGGCGCCGAAATGCGCGTGGACACGCACTGCTACGAGGGCTACTCGATCCCGGTCTACTACGATTCCCTGCTCGCAAAGGTGATCGCCACGGGCAGGGACCGTCGACACGCAATCCGGGTGATGTCGGATGCGTTGGGTCGCTTCGCTGTCGAGGGAGTTCGCACGACAATTCCGCTGCACCGGGGAGTGCTGGCCGACGCCGCGTTCGACGGCGGGCAGGTCACGACCCGATGGCTTGAGAGTGTCTTCCTGCCTGGCTGGCAGGCGGCCAGTTAACAGCGATACGACCCGACATGAACCTCATCGACTTCTTCGACAAGAGTGCCTTGCTGCACGCGAATCGGCCAGTTTTGACCTGCGATGGACATTCGTGGACCTACCGCGATGCGGACACGATCGCGACTCGCATTGCGCACGGGTTGCGCGACTTCGGCGTCGTGCGCGAGACTAAGTGCGCGGTTATCAGCCGCAACGACCCGTATGCGTTCATGGCCATGCTTGGGATCCTAAAGGCCCAAGGTACTTGGGTGCCTCTGAATCCGGCCAACGGAGAAGACGAGAACCTATACATCGTTGATTTCTTCGACGTGGAAGTGCTCTTCTACCAGCGGGAGCTGAGTGATTTCGCGCGCAAAGTCGCGCAGAGGGTACCGCGAGTGCGACATTTCGTCTGTGTCGACGGCGAGAGCGAGCCGGGAGTGGGGCTCGCCCAGTGGGCGGCGGAAAAGTCGGCGCAGCCGATCCAAGTCCCTTGGGAACCGGACGCGATGTGCTGGCTGCGCGGTACGGGCGGCACGACGGGCAGGCCGAAGGGAGTCATGAACACCAACCGGAACTTCGAGACGACGATTGCCAACTTTGCGGCCAAGCTGCGCTTCGACGGGTATCCGATCAACCTCGCCTGCGCCCCACTTTCGCATGCGGCAGGTGTCGTCGCCATGATCACGATTGCGCTGGCGGGAACTATCGTCATCCACCGGCGGTTCGATCCACGGGAGGTGCTCGCCGCGATTCCGCGTCACGCGATCTCGTTCCTGTACGTCCCGCCGACCGCGCTCTATGCGATGCTGTCGCAGCCGGATGTGCGTGAGTTCGATTATTCGAGCCTGCGCCACCTGATATACGGCGCCGCGCCGACCGCCGCAAGCAAGCTGCGCGAGGCAGTCGAGGTTTTCGGACCAGTGATGACGCAGGCCTACGGTCAGACAGAGGTACCCACGTCGGTAACCTATCTCGATCCCTCCGATCTGGTCGATCGGGAGGGGCGCATCATCGAAAAACGGTTGCTCAGTTGCGGCCGGCCGACGCCGTTCGCCCGCGTTGCGCTGATGAACGACGACGGGCAGCACGTTTCGGCCGGTGCTATCGGGGAGATCGTCGTGCAGGGCGGACTCGTCATGCGCGGCTACTACAAGAATCCGGACGCGACGACTGATGTCTGGTCGCATGGATGGCACCATACCGGAGATCTCGCATACCAGGACGAGGATGGATTCGTCTACATCTGCGACCGGAAGAAGGAAATGATCATTACCGGGGGATATAACGTGTACCCGCTCGAGGTCGAACAGGTGGTGCTCAGCCATCCAGCAGTCCAGGATTGCGCGGTCGTCGGGGTCCCCGATGCCAAGTGGGGAGAATCCATCAAGGCGGTCGTCGAGTTGAAGCGGGGCTGCCACGTTGGCGCCGAGGAGATCATCGAACTATGTAAACAGAGGATCGGCAGCGTGAAGGCGCCGAAGTCGGTTGAATTCACCGAGTCCTTGCCGCGCAGTCCCGCCGGAAAGGTCATGCGCAAGGAGGTGCGCAAGGCATACTGGACTGGCGAGACAAGAAACGTGTGATCAATGTGATTCCGGTGCGCCGCGTCACCATCGTCGGCGGCGGCTTCACCGGCGCGTCCACAGCGGTGCAGCTTGTCCGCGCGAGTGCCGTGCCGCTCGCAATCACCGTCGTCGAGCCGCGCGAGAGGATCGGCCCCGGCCTCGCGTACTCGGCCACCGATCCCGACCATCGCCTGAACGGCCCGACCTGGTCGCACTCGATCGTCCCCGACGACGTGGGGCATTTCACGCGCTGGTGCGAAGCGAACTCGATCTTCGTGCGCGACCCCGAGGCCTTGGCGGCCGACGGGAACGCGTTCGTGCGGCGCGCGGACTACGGTGACTACCTGTCCGACACGCTGCGCGCCCACGAGCAATGGCCGGCGACCGGGTCGACGATCGCGCACCTTCGCGACCGCGCGGTGGCCGCCTTCGCGTCGCGCGACGCGATGACGATCCGCACCGCGGACGGACGCACGCTCGAGTCCGACATGCTGGTGGTCGCGACGGGCAATCCGCTGCCGCGGCTGCAGGCGCCTCTCGCGCGATCGCTGGCCGATCACCCTTCGGTCATCGAGGACCCGCTGCAACCGGGCCGCCTGGCGCAGGTCGATCCTCGCGCGAGGGTGCTCGTCGTCGGCAGCGGGCTCACGGCGCTGGACATCGCGTCGACCCTGGTGCGCGCCGGTCACCGCGGCGACGTCGTCGTGGTGTCGCGACGCGGTCTGCGCCCGCGCCCGCAGCCGCCGGCGGCTGCGCCGGCCGGAATCGAGGCCACCGACGCGGCCGCGCAAGCGCCGCTCGAGCGGATCATGGGCGCGGTGCCGGGTTTCCTGTTGCACGACGTGCCGCCGACGCTGCGCGGCTGGGTGCGTGCACTGCGCTCGCGCATCCGCGAGGTCGAGGCTCGCGGCGAGAGCTGGCACAAGGGGTTCGACGAGCTTCGCGACGTGGTGTGGCGCGCGTGGCCGTTGCTGCCGGCGGCCGAGCAGCGACGGTTCCTGCGAACGATGCGCACCTGGTACGACGTGCATCGCTTCCGGGCGCCGCCGCAGAACGACGCGCTGGTGCGCGACGCCGAGGCGCGCGGCCGGGTCGCGTTCCGCTCGGCGCGCGTGCGGGCGGTGGAACCGGTGGCCGGCAGCCGTGCGCTGCGCGTGCGCTTTGCCGGTCGCAGCGCCGCGGGCGAGCGCACCGAGACCTTCGACGCGCTGGTCAATTGCACCGGCCTGGACGCGGCGGCGGGCCTGCGCGCGAATCCGTTCCTGGCGTCGCTGGTCGACGACGGATGCCTTCGCGTCGACGACGCGGGCATCGGCTTCGCGGTCGACGCGAACTGCTGCGCGATCGGTGCCGACGCGCGCGCGCGCCCGGCGCTGCGGGTGCTCGGTCCGCCGACGGCGGGCACCTTCGGTGATCCGCTCGGCGTGATGTTCATCGCCGCGCAGATCTGGCGGATGCTGCCCGACGCGCTGGCTTTTCTCGCGCAGGCGAGGCCGGGGCCTTCTCGCTGAGCGCCGGCTTGCGCGCCGCGGCCTTCTCGCCGGGCGCCGGTGCGCGGGGCGGCTGGCCGTCGGGCGCGTCGCGCCTGAACAGCCCGTGCAGCAGCAGGCCGTAGAGTTCCTCGACAGCGTCGCGGTACGACAGCCCGGACGCGGCGAGAAACGCGGGCTCGCGGATGCGGCGCAGCGACGCCGCCATCACCTCGGCAACCAGGTACGGATCGACGCCGCGGAACAGGCCCTGCTCGACGCAGCGCTCGACCAGGCGCCGAAGCCCCTCCATGCGCTCGCGCTGGTGCCGCTCCCACATCGCGTTCGCGGGGGGGTACGCGGTCATGTCCTGCATCAGCGTCGCCGAGAGCTTGCGCGCGGCGTCGATCGCCGGCATCAGGTAGGGCTCGAAGGCCTGCTGCGGCGGCACGGCCGCCGCGCCGCGCGCGCCCTGCTCGCGCAGCCGGGTCAGGTAGCGGTCGAACACCCGCAGGAACAGCGCTTCCTTGCTGTCGGCCAGTTCGTAGAAGCTGCGCCGCGAGCAACGCAGGCGACTGGCCAGGTCGGCGACCGTCACCTTGCGGAAGCCCTCCTTCAGGAAGATCGGCTCGAGCCGGTCGAGCAGTTCCTCCTCGCGCGGCGCCGGCGATGAGCGCCTGGTCGTCAACGTCGTTTCCTCCCGAAGGCGTCTGGTACCAAAAAACGGTTTCCGGTACCATAGTTGCGATACCGGGGAATCTACACCGAACCCGGTCGGCGGAGACACGGATGGGTTACCGGATCGGCATCGACGTCGGCGGCACGTTCACCGACTACCTGCTGCTCGACGAGCGCGGCGGCACTCGCGCGCACAAGGTGCTGTCGACGCCTGCCGATCCGTCGCAGGCCGTGCTGCAGGGCCTCGGCGACCTGGCCGCCGGCGCCGGCCTGCCGCTCGCCGGGTTCCTCGAGCGCGTCGACATCATCGTCCACGGCACGACGGTGACGACCAACGCCGTGCTCACGGGACGCATCGCGCGTGCCGGGCTGCTCACGACGCACGGCTTTCGTGACGCGCTGGAGATGCGCCGCGGCGTGCGCGAGTCGTTCTACGACAACAAGCTCATCGCGCCCGCGCCGCTCGTGCGCCGGCGCCTTCGGCTGCCGGTGCGGGGCCGCATCGATCACCGGGGCCGCGAGATCGAGCCGTTGTCGCTCGACGACGTCGAGCGCGCCGTCGACGTGCTGCAGGCGGGCGGCGTCGAGGCGGTGGCGATCAGCTTCATGCACGCGTACGCGAATGCTGCCCACGAGGAGGCGGCCGCCGAGCTCGTCGCGCGGCGGATGCCGGACGCGTACCTGTCGGTATCGAGCCGGGTGTTGCCGCAGGTCCGCTTCTACGAGCGCACCAGCACCACGGTGCTCAACGCGGTGGTCGGGCCGATCCTGCGCCGCTACGTCGACAACCTGCGGCGGCGCCTCGCCGACAGCGGCTTCCGCGGGGCGCTGCGCATCATGCAGTCCAACGGCGGTGTCACGTCGCCCGAAGCGGTCGCGGCGCTGGCGGCCTCGACGCTGCTGTCGGGTCCGGCCGCGGCGCCGACCGCGGGCCTCGCCGCGTTGCGCCCGCACGGCGAGGACAGCTTCATCACGGTGGACATGGGCGGCACCAGCTTCGACGCCGCGCTGGTGGTCGGCGGCGCGCCGTCGATCACGACGTCCACCAGCGTCAGCCGCTTTGCGCTGGCGCTGCCGTCGATGGATATCGTCACGATCGGCGCCGGTGGCGGCTCGATCGCATGGATCGACGACGGCCTGCTGAAGATGGGGCCGCAGAGCGCCGGCGCGGATCCCGGGCCCGCCTGCTACGGTCGTGGCGGCACCGAGCCGACCTGCAGCGATGCGAACCTCGTTCTCGGCTACCTGTCGCCCGACTTTTTCGCCGGCGGCAGCATCCGGCTCGATGCCGGGGCGGCGCGCGCTGCCGTCGATCGCGGCGTCGCCGCCGCGCTCGGCATCGACACGGTTCGCGCGGCCTGGGGCATGTACCAGGTGATGAACGTGAACATGGCCTCGGCGATCCGCGAGATCTCGGTCCAGAAGGGTTGGGATCCGCGCGAGTTCACGCTGATCTGCGCCGGCGGGGCGGGCGCGATCCACGCGGCGATGATCGCGCGCGAGCTCGGCATCCGCCGGGTGCTCGTGCCCCGCGACGCGGCGATCTTCTGCGCGTCGGGCATGCTGCGAACCGACCTGAAGCACGACTTCGTGCGCAGTCACGCGGCGGTGCTGGGCGACGCGACGACGTCGCGCGGCCGCGTCGGCGAGCTGGCCGACGAGATGACCGCCGAGGCCGATGCGGTGCTGCAATCGGAAGGCATCGCGCCGGACAGGCGGCGCCTGTCGTACGCGCTCGACCTGCGCTACCGCGGCCAGTACCACGAGGTGCCGGTCGCCGTGGGCGCCGGGCAGCTTCGCAGCGGCGCGTGGGACGCGATCCGCGACGCGTTCCACGAGCGGCACGACCGCCTCTACGGCTACGCGCTGCGCGACGAGGCGACGCCGGTCGAGATGGTGAGCGTTCGCCTGTCGGCGGTCGGCGAGACCGACAAGCCGCCGCAGGTCGACGAGCCGCGCGACGGCGAGGACGCGAGCCATGCGCTCAAGGGCCGGCGGGCGGTCTTCCAGCCGGAGGCCGGCGACTTCCGCGAGACGCCGGTCTACGACGGCGACCGCCTGCGTCACGGAAACCGGCTCGAGGGGCCGGCGATCGTCGAGAAGGTCACGACGACGATCTTCGTCCCCGCCGGGTTCGCAGTCTCGGTCGACGCCCTCGGCGGCTGCGTGCTCGAAGACCGAGTGATGGAGGAACTGCGATGACGCCGGGCGTCGATCCGATCCGGGCCTCGGTGCTGCACCGGCGGCTGAAGTCGATCACCGAGGAGATGGGCCTCACGCTGCTGCGCACCACGCGCTCGCCGATCCTGAACGAGGCGCGCGACTTCGTCACCGGGCTGTACGACGCGCGCGGGCAGATGCTCGAGCAGTCCGAATACATCCCGGTGCTCGCGTTCGCGCTGCAGCCCGCGTGCGAGCACGTCGTGCGCTGGTTCGGCGACGACGTCCACGAGGGCGACGTCATCCTGCACAACGACGTGTTCTCCGGCGGCAACCAGAACAACGACGTAGCCGTGTTCCGTCCGATCTTCCGCGATGGCCGCCTGGTCGCCTGGGCCGCCTGCAAGGGGCACCAGGCCGACATCGGCGGCGCGCAGGCCGGCGGCTACAACCCCGAGGCACGCGAGGTCTGGCAGGAGGCCCTGCGCATCACGCCGATCAAGGTTCACGAGCGCGGGCAGCTGCGGCGCGACGTCTGGCGGATGATCTTCGCCAACATCCGCTACGCGATCGTCGAGGAAGACATCAAGGCGCAGATCGGCGCGACCCGCGTGGGCGAGCGCGGCATGCACGAGCTGTTCCGCCGCTTCGACGCGCGCGAGTTCGACGACTGCGTCGGCTACCTGTTCGACGCGTCGGAGCGGATGGTCAGGCGGGAGATCGCGGCCATCCCGGACGGCGTCTACCGCGGCGAGAGCCGGGCGTTCTACGACGGCGTGACCGACGGCTCGTCGATGAAGATCAACCTCGCGGTCACCGTCTCCGGCGACGAGGTCACGTTCGACTTTACCGGCTCGTCGCCGCAGACGCCCGGCTTCGTCAACGCGCCGCATTCGGCGACCGCGTCGGCCCTGCTGCTCACCTTCCTGATGCTGATCAACCCGGACGTGCCGCACAACGCCGGCATCCTGCGCCCGATCCGCATCGTGAACCCGGAGGGTTCGTTCCTCAACGCGCGGTTCCCCGCAGCGACGACCTTCGGCAACTCGATCACTGGCCCGACCTCGGACGCGATCTTCCGTGCGTTCTCGCAGGCGCTGCCGAAGATGGTGACTGCCGGCTGGAACCGGATGATGGGCTTCACGATCACCGGCCACGACCCGCGCAACGAGCGGCCCTACGTCGACATCCTGTTCCTGGCGCTCAAGGGCGGCTCCGGCGCCACCTGGGGCGCCGACGGCTACGACCACATCGGCCTGATCAACTGCGCGGGCGGCATCCTGGCGCAGGACTACGAGATGTTCGAGATCCACGACCCGCACCGCCTGCTGCGCCACGAGTACTCGCGCGACTCGGCCGGCGCCGGCCGCTGGCGTGGCGGGCTGGGGGTCGAGACCGAGTTCGTCATCGAAGGCAAGGACGTCACCGGCATCGCCTTCGGCGACGGGATCGAGGAGGAGGCGCGTGCGTTCGGCCTGTTCGGCGGCAAGTCGGGCAGCATCAACGAGGTGACGATCACGGCGCCGGGCGGCGGTGTCGTGCGCCGCCCGAAGGCGAAGGAGATCGTGCGCGGGATCGAGCGCGGCTCGGTGTACCGCCAGCGCGCCGGCGGTGGCGGCGGCTACGGCGATCCGCGCGAGAGGCCGGTCGAGCGGGTCGTCGACGACGTCCTCGACGGCGTGCTGAGCGTCGAGGCGGCGCGCGAAGACTACGGCGTCGTGATCGACCCGGCGACGCTGGCGCTCGACGAAACCGCGACCCGGCGCCTCCGGGAGGCGACATGAGCGCACCGCGCATCGACCACATCGGCATCGTCGTCGACGAGCTCGAGCCGGCAATCGCCGCGATGGCGCGCATGTTGCCGGGCGCGCCGTTGCGCCGGCGCTCGGTGCCCGACGCCGGTCTCGAGGTGGCCGAGTTCCACGCCGAGAACCTGATCGTCGAGCTGCTGCGCTACACCGATCGCGGCGACGGCTTCGGCCGGTCGGTGATGGGTCCGGCACCGGGGGTCAACCACCTGTCGCTGTCGGTGCCCGACCTCGACGCAGCGCTCGCGGGGCTTCGCGCCGAGGGAATCGAGCCGCTGCCGGGCTTTCCGAGGCGCGGCGCGCATGGCCGGATCGCGTTCCTGCCGCGCGACGGCGTCACCGGCTTGCGCTTCGAGCTGTGCCAGCCCGACGAGGGCGCGGCCGCGCCGGAGCCGCAGTCGTGAACGGCGCGTCCGGCAAGCCCGCAGCCGCGGACCGCGGCCGCCGCCTCTGGAACGAGGCGGTCGAGACGCTGTCGCGCGACGAGATGGCCGGGCTGCAGCTGCAGCGCCTGAAGCAGCAGGTGCGCTACAACTACGAGCGCTCGCCGGTGCACCGGCGCAAGTTCGACGAGGTGGGCGCCCGGCCCGGGGACATCCGCAGCTTCGACGACTTCGCGCGCATCCCGGTGATGACGAAGGACGAGCACCGTCGCGCCCAGCAGGAGTCGCTCGAGCGCCACGGAAGCCCGTTTGCGCTGATGGGCTGCGCGGCGCCCGAGGAGATCGTGCGCATCAACGCCACGTCGGGCACGACCGGCGTGCCGACGCTGTACACGCTGACTGCGCACGACGTCGCGATCGTCAACGAGATGCACGCGCGCAAGTACTGGCGCGCCGGCATCCGCCCCGGCCACGTGATGCTGCAGGCGCTGTCGCTGAGCATGTTCACCGGCGGGCTGCCGCTGTCGCAGGGCATCATGCACCTCGGTGCCTGCGTCGTGCCGGTCGGCATCGAAGGCGGCACCAAGCGCGTCGTCGACATCGCGCGGATCACCCGCCCGCACGCAATCGTCGCGACGCCGTCGTTCGGGCAATACCTGATCGAGGAAGCGCCGCGTCTCACCGGGCGCCCGGCCAGCGAACTCGGGCTGCGCTGGTTCTTCTGCGCGGGCGAGGGCGGCGGCGGCGACCCCGAGGTCAGGCGCGCGCTCGCCGAGGGCTTCGGCGCACGCGTCTTCGACCACACCGGCGGCGGCCACGCCTTTCACGGCATCTCGTGCGATGCGCCGGCCGCGGACTGTGCCGGCATGCACTTCGTGTCGGAAGACCACTGCCTGCTCGAACTCGTCGAGCCGGGCACCCGCGCGCCGATCGCGCTTCGGCACGGCGCGATCGGCGAGATGGTCTTCACGTTCCTCGACTGGCGCGGCGGGCCGTTCATGCGCTACGCGCTCGGCGACCTGCTGCAGGTCTGGACGGAGCCCTGCGCCTGCGGCATGCCGGGCATCCGCTTCGCGATCCTCGGGCGCACCGACGACATGCTGACCGTCAAGGGCGTCAACGTCTATCCGCAGGCGGTCGCCAACACGATCTTCCGCCTCTATCCTCGCGTGACCGGCGCGTTCCGGATCCTGCTCGACCGCCCGGGGCCGCGTGTCGTGCCGCCGCTGCGCATCCGGCTCGAGCACGGCGAGGCGGGCGGCGCCGGCCTGGTCGCGCTCGAGCGCGAGCTGACCGAACTGTTCCGGCAGGCGCTGCAGGTCAGCCCGGCCTTCGAGTGGCTGCCGCCGGGGTCGCTGCCGCGCGAAGCGGGCAAGACGCGCTACGTCGAGGTCGTCGGCGGGCCGGCCGATGGGGCCGGCTGAGCCCGTCGTCGGACGCAGCATCGCAAGCAGAATCGGAAGCGGCATCGAAAGCCGGATCGCGGGCAAAATCGGAGAGGCGACATGGACATGAAGCTTGCCGGGCGCACGGCGCTGGTCACCGGAGGATCGCAGGGGATCGGCTTCGCGATCGCGCGCATGCTGGCGGCCGAGGGTTGCCACCTGCACCTGGTGGCCCGCTCGGGTGGCGATCTCGAGGCGGCGCGAACGCGCCTGCGCGAGGTCGCAGACGTCGACGTGCGCGTGCACGCGATCGACCTCTCGCAGCGCGGCCGCGTCGAAGAGCTCGCCGCGCGTGCTCCGGACATCGACATCCTGGTCAACAACGCCGGTTCGATTCCGCGCGGGTCGATCGAGGAGATCGACGAGGACACCTGGCGCCAGGCCTGGGACCTGAAGGTCTTCGGCTACATCAACATGTGCCGCGCGTACTACCGGACGATGAAGGCGCGGCGCAGCGGCGTGATCGTCAACATCCTCGGCAACGGCGGCGAGCGCGTCGACGCCGGCTACATCGCCGGCGCCGCGGGCAACGCGTCGCTGATGGCGTTCACGCGCGCGCTGGGCGGCAACAGCCCGGTCGACGGGGTGCGCGTCGTCGGCGTGAACCCCGGGCCGGTCGCTACCGAGCGGCTGGTCCGGCTCATGCAGAAGGAGGCGGGCACGCGCCTCGGCGACCCGGGGCGCTGGAAGGAACTCGCCGCGTCGTTTCCGTTCGGCCGCGCGGCGACGGTAGACGAGATCGCGGCGACGGTGGTGCTGCTCGCCTCCGACCTCTCGTCGTACACCAGCGGCACGATCGTGACGATCGATGGCGGCATGGCCCATCGGGGGTCGTTGATCTGAGTCGCGTCGGCGCCGCAGCAGCGGCGGTGCGGCGCCGAAGGCGGGCCCGCGCCGTTCAGCCGGCTGACGCCTCCCAGACCAGCGTCGCCGCGGCGAGGTCCTCGAGGGCCGTGCCCACCGACTTGAACACGGTGCGCTCGTCGCGGCTGAGGCGTCCCGGCACCTCGCCGCGCGCGAGCGCGGCCAGCGTGCCGCGAACGTCGGTGGCCGCGAACACGCCGCGCGACAGCGGACCGAGCAGCTCGCCGCTCTTCCGCAGCGCCTCGTCGGTGTCGACGTAGAGCGCCGCACCGGCGAAGCAATCGTCGTCGGCCTCGCGCATCGCCGGCGTGAAGCTGCCGATCAGGTCGAGGTGCTGGCCGCCCCGCAGCCAGCGGCCGTGCACGACGGGTTCCGTGGCCAAAGTCGCGCAGCTGACGACGTCGGCCGCCGCCACCGCAGCGTCGAGTCGTGCTGCAGCGCCAGCCTCGAAGCCCTGGCTGCGCAACTCGTCGACCAGCGCACGCGCGGCCTCGGCACGGCGCGCCCACACCGTCACGCGCTCGATCGGGCGCACGGCGCGATATGCCGCGGGCAGCAGCCGCGCGACCTGGCCCGCGCCGACGACCAGCAGGTGGCTCGCGTCGTCGCGGGCGAGCCACGATGCAGCGAGCGCCGAAGCGGCCGCGGTGCGCCGCGACGTGACGACGCTGCCGTCGAGTTGCGCCAGCGGCACGCCGGTGACCGCGTCGAACAACAGGTACACCGCGTGCAGCCCCGCAAGACCGCGCGCCGCGTTGCCCGGCGCGACGTTGACCGTCTTGATGCCGTAGTAGCGCGCGGTCCACGCGGGCATGATCAGCGACGTGAGCACGCTGCCGTCGGCGCCGGCGATCTCGTGGACGTGGCGCTGCGGCACTTCGCAGCCCGCGGCGAACGTCGCGCGCAGCGCCTGAACCAGGCGCTCGAACGGCAGTGCGGCGCGCGTGGCCTCTGCGTCGAAGATCCTCATCGACCGCGGGGCCCCGCAGCCCGCTCAGCCTGCCAGCGACTCGAGCTGCGCGAGCAGCGGCGCCGCCACTTCGATGCCTTCGGCCTCGGCGCGCCGGGCGAGGTCCACGCGCCGCTGCCCGGGCAGGCGCACTTGCGCGTCGAGCAGCATCGTCGCGACCAGCGTCTCGATGCGCTCGTGGAACACGTCGTTGCCGCCCACCGCGTCCGGGTCGATCACCACGAAGGCCTGGCCGATTCGCGGGCGGTTGCCTTCGTCGGTGAAGAACGAGTCGGCCTCGAAGCCGAACGCGGCCCCCGTCAGCGCGCAGCAGATCAGTTCGACCATCAGCGCGAGCATCGCGCCCTTGACGCCGCCGGCCGGCAGCATCATGCCCTCGAGGCCGGCCTTCGGGTCGGTGGTCGGATTGCCGTCCTTGTCGAGCGCCCAGCCCAGCGGGATCGGCTTGCCTTCGCGTGCGGCGACCATCAGCTTGCCGCGCGCGACCTCGGACAGCGACAGGTCGATCGTGAGCGGCGGTGCGCCGCGGCGCGGAAAGACCGCGGCGATCGGATTGGTGCCGAAGATCGCGCGCCGCCCGCCCCACGCCGGCATCGCCGCCGGCGAGTTGCCGAATGCGAGCCCGACCATGCTGGCGGCCGCGACCGGCTCCAGGTGCCAGGCCGCCGCGCCGAAGTGGTGGCTGCGCGTGACGCCCGCGAACGCAGCGCCCGCCACGCGCGCGCGCGCGATCGCCTCGCGCACCGCGAGTGCGCAGGCGGGAAAGGCGAGTCCCTCGTCGGCGTCGACCAGGCATGCCGCGGCGCGCGAGCGAACCACCGCCGGCTGCGCGTTGCCGTTGACGCGTCCGTGGCGCAGGTGCCCCGCGTACTGCGCGACGCGAGCCAGCCCGTGCGAGCCCAGCCCCTGCGCCTCGGCAGCCACCAGTGCGTGCGCGGTGATGCGCGCCATCTCGGGCGCGGCGCCGGCCCGCTGCAGCGCGGTGGCGGCGAGCTCGTTCAGTCGTTCGATGGAGAGTCGGGGCATGGGTGTGCTCCGCGGCGAAGTCCGCAGTATGGGAGCGCATCGGCGCGCGCGCCAGGGTGAACAGGCCCTCGTATGGTCGCAATCGTCAAGAGTAATCAAGTCCTGGGTTTGCGGATCGATGTGGCGATGCGACTCGGACGATGC
>CALMSQ010000094.1:0-4352 GCA_937872345.1 uncultured Burkholderiales bacterium
AGGACGAGCTTGGCCGCCAGCCACGGCTCGACGAACGGGTTGAGCCGCAGCATCGCGAGCAGCAGCAGCGCGGCCGTCAGCAGCGCCGTGTCGATCAGGTAGCTGGCGCGGCGCACCGGCATCAGCGAGGGCCAGCGCGCCCCGGCGATCGTCGCCAGGCCACGCGCCGCGAACAGGCTGCCGCTGATCGAAACCAGCGCGATGTGCGCGATGCGCGTGTGCGGATAGAAATCGACCAGGGACATGGAGCGGGATCGGGGATACCCCGATCGTGCAACACGCGCCGGCGCGCTGCAAGCATCGCGCCGGCGTGGGCTCAGCGCACGCGGAAATCGATGACGATCTCTCCCGGGTTGCGGCTGACGTAGCTGATCTCGACCTGGTCGCCGAAGTGCCCGGCGATCTGGTTGAGCAGCGGCAGCGGATCGTGGTCGTTCATGAAGCGCATCGTTTCGCCGGGATGCAGCGCCGACAGCGCGCCGAAGATCGCGGCGTGCCGGAAGCGCTTGGCGATGCCGCGGGCGTCGAAACCGTAGGTGTCCTGCCCGAGGATGGGCAGCGCGTTGTCTTGCATGGAGAGGCTCCTGGAGTCGGGTCGGGGGACGGTCGGCCGCGCCGGAACAGGCGGCCGGACTGAAGATCACTGTAAAATATAGCTTAACGGGCGTCAAGCCCCTCCGGGGACGGTCATCGCGCGCATCACGGCCGCGGTGCGCGTCTCGACGCCGAGCGCCACGTAGACGCGCTGCAGGTGCTTGCCGACCGTGCGCGGGCTGATGCCGAGGATCGCCGCGATCTCCCGGTCGGTCTTTCCCGCCGCGACCCACTGCAGCACTTCGCGTTCGCGCGGGGTCAGGCCGCAGTCCGCCCCCGCGGTCGGCCAGGGCGAATCGTCGCT
Organism: uncultured Burkholderiales bacterium; assembly: GCA_937872345.1. GTDB lineage: Bacteria > Pseudomonadota > Gammaproteobacteria > Burkholderiales > Burkholderiaceae_E > Zeimonas. The sequence continues at coordinate 899 of CALMSQ010000094.1, forward strand.
GGGATCGACCCGGCGCTCGCCGCCCGGTGGCTGCGGCCAGCGTGGTCGCGTCGCGTGTCGGTACAGCGCGGCGAGGCCGGTGCGCGTCAGTTCCAGCAGTGCACGATCGCGGTCGCTGAAGTCGCGGCGCGTCCGGTTGAGCACGAAGCTGACCAGCAGACGCGCGTCGGTGTGCACCGGCAGCGCGACTGCGTGATCGAGGCCGACCGAGCGGTAGTACTCGTTGTACAGCGCGGTGCGCCGGAACTCGGCGAACGGCACCGAGTCGCTGATCCGCTGGACGCGGCGCCCGTGGGCGACGCCGTGGTAACGCACCAGTGGATGTTCGCGGAAGAACCGGTCGAACGAGGCGCGGTCGCTCGCGCCGATGGCGTCGTGCGGCGCGGCGACCACGTGGCGCCTTCCGGTGACGAGGTCGCAGACCGACAGCGTCGTCACCTCCGAGGCGACCAGCCTGGGCAACAGCTCCACGCCGGCGCGCGCGAACGAAGCGGCGTCGGCGCTGCGCTCGAGCATCGCCTGCACGACGCGCAGCGCCGCGCGGTAGCCGCCGGTGTCGATCGTCGCCATCGCCGCTGCCCCGCCTTCCGGGCCTCCGCGGGTCTACGCAAAGATGCGCATGGACGGCCACCGCGGATCCGTGCCACAAGTATAGGCGTGCAGTGCCCCGCTGCGAGGAGGATCCGATGGCAGCCAACGATGCCGGCGCCCCCGTAACACCCGGCGATGGCCCGTATCACGAGGGCATGCGCCGACTGCAGGATCGCTTCGATTCACGCCGGCTCGCCGACCGGTTGTCCGAGCGGCTGTCGCGCGCGGCGTTTTCGGCCGAAGACCGCGCGTTCGTCGAACGTTCCCGCATGTTCTTCCTGGCCACCGCCGATGCGCAGGGCCGTCCCGACTGCTCGGTCAAGGCCGGCGAACCCGGCTTCGTGCGGGTCACCGGCGAGAACGAGCTGGCGTTTCCCAGCTACGACGGCAACGGCATGTTCCGCAGCCTCGGCAACCTCCTCGTCAACCCGGCCGTCGGCCTGCTGTTCGTCGACTGGGAGCGCCCCGACCGGCTTCGCGTGAACGGCAGCGCCGCCATCTGCGAGGCCACCGATCCGCTGATCGATGCCTTCGCCGGCGCGCAACTCGTGGTGCGCGTGACCGTGTCGCTGATCTTTCCGAACTGCTCGCGCTCAGTGCACCGGATGGCGCTGGTCGAGCCGTCGGTCTATCTGCCGCGCGCGGGCCACCAACCGCCGCAACCGGCGTGGAAGCGCTTCGAGGCCTTTCGCGACGTGCTCCCGCGCGGCGATCGGGGCTGAAGCTGCGCCCCGTGGCCGGGCGCGCGACCGCGGACGCGTTCGACGCACTGGTCACCCGCTTCGGGCGAGCGCTCGCGCGCACTGGCCCACCAGCGCCGGGCCGCGATAGACCAGGCCGGTGTACAGCTGCACCAGCGTCGCGCCGGCGGCGATCTTCGCGCGAGCGTCGTCCGCGCTCAGGATGCCGCCCACGCCGATGATCGGATAGTCGCGCGGCAGCGCGGCGCGCAGCGCGCGGATCACGCGGTTCGACGGTTCGAGCACCGGCGCGCCCGACAGGCCGCCCGCTTCGTCGGCATGCGGCAGGCCGGCGACCGCGTCGCGCGACACCGTCGTGTTGGTCGCGACGACCGCGTCGATGCCGTGGCGCTCGAGCAGCGCGGCGATCGCCGCGATCTGGTCGTCGTCGAGGTCGGGCGCGATCTTCAGCGCCAGCGGCACGCGCCGGCCGTGCCGCGCGGCCAGCTCGCCGCGCCGCGCCTGCAGCGCCGCCAGCAGCTCGTCGAGCGCGTCGCCGCCCTGCAGCTGGCGCAGGTTCTTCGTGTTCGGCGACGAGATGTTTACCGTCACGTAGCTGGCGTGCTCGTAGACGCGCTCGAGACAGGCCAGGTAGTCGTCGAGGGCGCGCTCGATGGGTGTCGTCGCGTTCTTGCCGATGTTCAGACCGAGCACGCCGCGCCACTTCGCGCGGCGCACGTTCGCGACGAAGGCGTCGACGCCGGCGTTGTTGAAGCCCATCCGGTTGATCAGCGCGTCGCGCTGCGGCAAGCGGAACATGCGCGGCTTAGGGTTGCCCGGCTGGGCCTTCGGCGTCACCGTGCCGACCTCGATGAAGCCGAAGCCCATCGCGGCCAGCGCGTCGACGTGCGCGCCGTTCTTGTCCAGCCCCGCAGCCAGGCCGACCCGGTTGCGAAAGCGCAACCCCATCACCTCGACCGGATCGTCGACCGGGCAGCCGGCGACGAGCTGAAGCGCGCCGATCCGCGCGGCGCGGTCGATCGCCCCGAGCGTCAGCTCGTGCGCGTCCTCGGGGTCGAGCGCGAACAGGAACGGGCGTGCGAGCGCATAGGGGTTCATCGCGTGCCGTCGGCCCCGGCGTCGCCGCACGGCGCCCAGCGGCCGTCGACCAGGCATTCGATCGGCCGGAAATTCGCCTTGTACGACATCTTGGGGCTCTCGGCGATCCAGTAGCCGAGGTACAGGTGCGGCAGCCCGAGTTGTCGGCACTGCTCGATCTGCCACAGGATGTTGTACGTGCCGTAGCTCGCGCCGGGCGTGTCCGGGTCGAAGAACGTGTAGACCGAGGACAGCCCGTCGTTGAGGATGTCGATGATCGACACCATGCGCAGCGCGCCGTCGGCGTCGCGGAACTCGACCAGGCGCGTGTTCACCTTGCTCTGAAGCAGGAACTGCGCGTACTGCTCGCGGCTGTCGTGGTCCATGCCGCCGCCGGCGTGCCGGCTCGACTGGTAGCGCAGGTAGAGCGCGTAGTGCTCGGGCGAGAAGCCGAGCCGCGCGACCAGCGTGCGCAGGCCGCGGTGCGCCCTCCATGCGCGCCGCTGGTTGCGCGCGGGCTCGAACGCCGTCACCGGGACGCGCACCGGTACGCACGCGCGGCAGCCGTCGCAGTGCGGCCGGTAGGTGAAGATGCCGCTGCGCCGGAAGCCGGCCTTCACCAGCTCGCCGTAGACGTCGGCGTTGATCAGGTGATTCGGCGTGGCGACCTGGGAGCGCGCCTGGCGCCCGGGCAGGTAGCTGCAGGGGTAGGGGGCGGTCGCGTAGAACTGGAGTGCCGCGAACGGCAGTTCCTTGAGGTGCGTCATGCGTCCGGTAGCTCGATGCTCAGTGCCCGCCAGTCGGGCCCGGGCTGCCGGACGAGCTCGGCGACCTGCTGCAGGAACGCCGCGCGGGAAATCTCGCGTGCGCCGAGCGAGGCCAGATGACGGGTGTTCTGCTGGCAGTCTATCACGCGAAAACCGTGCACGCGCAGCAGTCTCACCAGCGCGAACAGCGCCACTTTCGACGCGTCGGGCACGCGCGTGAACATCGACTCGCCGAAGAACATCCGGCCGATCGACACGCCGTACAGGCCGCCGTCGAGGCGCTCGCCGTCCCACACTTCGACCGAGTGCGCCGCGCCC